>JBDSSY010000090.1:0-8618 GCA_039928585.1 Gemmatimonadaceae bacterium
TCTCGTTCGGCCGCAGTACCGAGGATCGCAACTGCCGGAGGGCGAATACGGTCGCGTCACGAGGGTCGGAACGCATGGCGTGATACGCGATCTGTCCAACCGTGACGAGCGCCGCCAGCCCAACGCACCAGCCCAGGTACTTGAACCAGATGGGGTAGTGGCTCCGCCTGCGCCGCCGCCGATTTCTGCGCGGCATCGCATCCCAGTTCGGCAGATCGGCCGCGTTGCCGCTCCACACCCCTTCGGCGGGAAGGGGCGTGGGTGCGTCTTTCAGGGCGTCGCGTAGTGCGTCGGTCACGTGCTCGGAGTGTCGTTGAGAGATGAGTCCACGTTACAGGGGAAGAACGATGCCGCACAGGTCCGGGAGGGAGAGAAGTGCGGTCCGATGGACCGCTCAACGCAACGAATGTTGCTGCTGAGCTTGCTAGAATGTGTAACCCAAGTTACCATTCCGTCTCTACCTGAAGCGCGCGGCGCCACTCTCCGCGACCGGCCTCGGATCGTCGTGTCACCCGACTGGAGGCTCTCATTTCCGTCGCCCGATTCGCACGTCAGCTGCTGTTCGCCATCACGGCGGCGGCCACGGTCGTCTACACCGCCTCCCGCGTGCAACCCGTGTTCCTCGGACAGGCGCCAGTGGCGGGACGCGTCCTGGCCGCGGCTTATCTGGATTCGACGTCCATGCGTGCGCCCTGGCTCAGCCTGCCCGAGCCGCTCGCCTTGCGCCACCCCCAGTTCCAGCGGGACGTCGATGCCTTCGCGACCGACCTTCGCAACACCGGCAACATCGGAGCACATCGCGCTGATTCGATTGCCCGGGTAGCCGTGCGTGAAGCGTACCACCGTCGCATTCCGCCGGCGCTCGTGCTCGGCGTGATGCTCACCGAGAACGATGCCTTCAAGCCCAGCGCCCGCTCCAAGGTGGGAGCGCTCGGGCTGATGCAGATCATGCCGCGCATGTGGACGCCCAACCTGGGACCGATCCTGGGCCGCAACCTCAAGGATGACGAGACCAACCTGCGCTACGGCGTCTACATCCTGAAGCACTTCGCCAAGCGCACCTCCGACACGCTCGACGCCGCCGGGGCAACCCGCATCGCGCTCCTGAGCTACAACGGGTGCGTGCGAGGACGGAATACACCGGACTGCAAGGCGTACCCGGACAAAGTGCAGCGCCACGTCGAGCGCAGCGCCCGGAGCATCTGCGCCGGCACGGCGTTTCGCGACTGCGTTGCGCTTCCCCTCTGGGCGGCACTGCGCGGCAGCTCCACGCCTCCGCTGCCCACCTCGTCGTTCGCCACTGAAATGGTCAAGGCGCCCGCGAGTGATCGTCCGGCCGAGTCGGTGGGTGTCGTGACCCGTCGCTCACCGCGCGCTGGCCGGCGAACTGTGCGGCCCGTCTCCGATTCGGACCGCATGGCGAACTACCTCCTGGGCATCGTCACGCCGCGGGGCGAGGAGTAGCGACCCACGGTCCGTCGCCGGTGGTCGCGAGACGAAGGGGATGCCGTCGCGAGACGGCATCCCCTTCGTGCTTGTGTGGCCGCGGAGGATTCGGTCGTGCGCTAGCGGATCGCCTCGATACGGCTCTCGGCCATCTGCTTGATCTTGATCTCGGCGCCCTGCGCGAGGATCGTGATCTTCACCGCGATGTCGTCGTTCTGCCGGCCGCCGAGGTACTTCCCCTTTGGCGTGAGGAAGAAGACACCGCTGCTGGTCGTCACCGACTCCAGAGCGATGGGAGACCCCTGCGCGCTGCCACTCCCGGCGGCCGTCACGGTCGAGAGTCGTTCAACCTTGAACGCGGTCTCGCCGGCGACCGCGGTATCGGCGAGCACCTTGTAGCTGGAGATGATGGTGCGATCGACCTCGAGACCCTGCTGTGTCACCTTGCCCGTCGTCGTATCGGCCCACGTCATGCCCGCTTTCATGTCGCGGCGGTACGCGGGCAGGAAGCGCGCGGCGCTCTCGGTGACCTGCGCCAGCATCGGGTCCGTGCCATCGGCGGATCGCGTGGAATACACCCGGCCCGTTGGCGAGATGTACGTGATGAACTTGCTGCCCAGCAGGCGACTCAGGTCGGGGGCGCCTTGGGCACTCGTGACGCTGAGGGAATCCAGCGTCACCGTGGCCACCATCGTGTCCCTCGTCTGCTTCGCGAGGTTCACCGTCAGCTGCTGTCGGGCGTCGATCTGGAAGTCCTGATTGCCCATCGGCGACGTTTGCGTGCCCTTGGTCGTGGTCATCAGGCGATATCGGGTGACGCCTGCCGCGTACTCGACCCCCTGGGCGCGCAGCGGCGCAGCCAGCAGCGGGACGGCGAACATGAGGGCGGCAGGCAGTCGATGCAGACGAGCAGGCATTGCGAGGGCTCCTGTGTGAAAAAAGTCGCGCGACGGACCTGCTCGCGCCACACACTATACGCATGGTGGTCCAAAAGGTTACCGTGTGCGCATGCGTCCAACGCCCTCTTTTCCAGCAGAACTGATCGCCGTCGCCCAGCCCACGCTCGATGCTGGTGCGAGTGGCGGCGAACCCGCACTCCACGCCCTGATCGAGCGTCTGCACGACGACGTGGTCCTCCCTGAGCGCGCGACGCCGGGATCGGCGGGATGCGACCTGCGCGCGTATCTCAAGGGCCGATCGGTCCGCTGTTCCGACGGCGTGCAGCAACGGGAGCGTACGGCCACCGAGGACGCGGGAGAGTGGGGACTGATGCTCGACGCCGGCGAGATGGCGCTCGTACCGCTCGGCTTTCGCACGCGGTTGCCGCTTGGGATCGAGGCCCAGGTGCGCCCGCGCAGCGGGCAGGCATTCAAGCACGCGCTCACGATTCCGAACGCGCCAGGCACGGTAGACGCCGATTACGCGGAGGAGTGGATGGTCATCGTGCGAAACGACGCGCCGGCAGCGCGCCGGATCACGCACGGCGAACGTATCGCGCAAGTGGTGTTCGCTCGTCATTCCGCGCTGGAACTGCGGGAGGGTATGGTGCAGCGGAGCACCGAGCGAGTGGGGGGATTCGGCAGTACGGGCACGAGCTGAAACTGGCCGAAAAAAGACTGGGGCTCCCCGCAGCGCCCTGGCTGCGAGAAGCCCCATCGGATCGGACCGGTCGGCGCGGAGCGCCGGTCGGCTAGCTGAGAAGTGCCGTTACCGGCTCCCGGCGATCCGCGCCATACGCTGGTCAGTAGACAAAGAATCACCTCCTCTGTTTCGGGTTCGACAACTGGGCGAACGACTGCGCATACCCAAGGTGATGGAGGTGGTCCCGCGATGCAAGCGGGTCGACCGTTCTATATTCCGCGAGATCGCTCCGCACCCATTGTCCCCTCCCTGAAAAGGGCATTCGCCATGACCGCCCGTGCTGCATGGTCGAGTCTCCGCGTCCTCCTGCTCGCCGCCGCCTGCGCACCGCAGTCACGCGCGCCGCTGACCGGGGCCGACGCGCCGGTAACGACCGCGCCGCTCTCGAGCTCATCCTCGCGTCCCGAGCAGGACTATTACGTGTTCGTCGCGTCGGAGGGCAACGACCAGATCTCTCTCATCCGGTTCGGCCCGGCCGGGATTCGCGTCGAGCGGTCGATCACCACGGGCATCATGCCCTCCAGCATCGATGGCCCGCACGGCGTGGCCGTCTCGCCCGACGGACGCTTCTACTATGTCACCACCGCGCACGGCGCACCCGATGGATTCCTCTGGAAGTACACGACGGCGAACGACTCGCTCGTCGGCCGCGTCAGGCTCGGCAGCTTTCCGGCCACGGCGCAGGTCACCCCTGACGGTGCGTTCATCTACGTCGTGAATTTCAACCTGTACGGCGAGATGATTCCGTCGTCCATGTCCGTCGTGGCCACCGATGAGATGGTCGAGGTCGCGCGCGTGAAGACGTGCACGATGCCGCACGGCTCGCGCCTCGACCCGCAAGGAACCAGGCAGTACTCCGGGTGCATGATGGACGATCTGGCCGTGGAGATCGACGCGCGTGAATTCCGCGTCGCGCGGCATTTTGTGCTCACTCGCGGTCGGGAGCGAGGCATCGAGGGGGCGCCCGGAGCGAGGGCGCCGGCCGGCGCGCATGACATGGCCGGGCATGGACTGGAGCCGCCCAAGGTGGGCGACGTGAGCTGCTCGCCCACGTGGGTCCAGCCGTCGGCATCCGGCACCACGATCTTCGTCGCGTGCAACAAGAGCAGTGAGATCGTGGAGATCGACGTGGCGTCGTGGACGATGACGCGCCGCTTTTCCACGGGGAACGGAGTGTACAACCTCGCCGTCACCCGCAATGGTCGCTGGCTGATCGGGACCAACAAGCGGGATCGATCGGTCTCGATAATCGACGTGGTCACGGGGCGCGAGGCGGCACGCATCGCCACCACACGCCGGGTGGCGTCCGGATTGACGATCTCGTCCGACGACCGCTATGCATTCGTCACGCAGGAGGGGATTGGTGCAGAGCCCGGCGCAGTCGACGTGATCGACCTTGCGACGCTCCGCAACGTTGCCACCGTCGACGTTGGCCAGCAGGCCGGCGGAATCGACTTCTGGAAGGTCGTGGCGCCCCGGTGAAGGTCGCCGCGCGGTCGTACTGGGAGGACAGTCGCGCGCACCGGTACAGCCTTGTGTTTGCGCTTCCGCTCCTGCTCCTCTACGAGTTGCTGGCGACCGTCGCGCCGGTGCGCTCGCAGGGAGGCGCGATCCGGAACGGAGCCGACGTCATCCTCACCTCGCTGTTCACGGCGCTGTTCGGCATTCGCGGACCCATGGTCTTCATGGCGGTCGTGATCGGTGTCGCTCTGGTGCTGATCCGACGCGATCGCCGCGCGGGGCAGATCCGCCCGCGATACTTCGGCCTCATGCTGGGGGAATCCGCGCTGCTGGCGCTGGTGTTCGGGCTGGTCGTCGGCATGGCGACGATGCAGCTTGTCGGTCCGCTGCAGTCGCTGGCGGCAGGAGGCACCGGCGTGAACGGGTCCGCACTCGAACGTCTCACCCTGTCGCTGGGCGCCGGCTTGTACGAGGAGCTGCTGTTTCGCGTCGTGCTCGTGGCCCTGCTGGCCAACGGGCTGCGGCTCATCGGATTCGCGCGTACAACCGGCGCAGTGGCCGCCGTGATCGTCGGCGCGCTGCTCTTCTCCGCCTTCCACTATATCGGACCGCTCGGTGAGCCACTGCGCCTGGACTCATTCGTCTTTCGCGCGCTCGCCGGACTGGCGTTCAGCGCGTTGTACGTCACGCGCGGGTTCGGCATCACCGCGTGGACGCACGCGCTTTACGACGTCGCGGTATTGCTCGGCTGACCAACGCCAGCATCCGGGCGGCATGCGGTGCCATCTGCCTCCCTGATCCGCTAACTTACGAGTTCACAACAACATTCGCATTTTCAGCCCGACTAGATATATGCCGTTTTCCGTGTTCAAGCTGCACCCCGATCTGCTCAAGGGCGTCAAGGAGCTTGGCTTCACTCGCGCCACTCCCATTCAGGAGCAGGCAATTCCCCCCGCGCTCGAGGGGCGTGATCTGCTCGCCTGCGCGATGACGGGGAGTGGCAAGACGGCGGCGTTCCTGCTGCCGATCCTCCACCGGCTCATGTCGAAGCCGCGTGGAACGACACGGGCGCTGGTTCTGACGCCCACTCGCGAGCTGGCCGCGCAGATCGACGAGCATCTTCGCCAACTCGCCGTGCATACACCGCTTTCCGGTGCTGCGGTATTCGGCGGAGTAGGGATGGGACCGCAGGAGCATGCCTTCCGCAGTGGCGCTGACGTCATCATCGCGACCCCCGGCCGCCTGCTCGACCACTTCAAGCAGCCGTACGCCAAGCTGAGCGGTCTCGAGGTGCTGGTGCTCGACGAGGCCGACCGGATGCTGGACATGGGCTTCCTGCCCGACATCAAGCGGGTCCTCAAGCATCTGCCCCCGAAACGCCAGACGCTGTTCTTTTCGGCCACGATGCCGGGTCCGATCCAGGCATTGACCAGGGAGCTGCTGCACAACCCGGCGACGATCAACCTGGAGCGAAAGTCCGCGCCTGCGATCGGTATTCGCCAAGCTCTCTACCCCGTGCGCGAGGAGCTCAAGCCGGGGCTCTTCGTGGAGCTGATGCGCCGAGGGGATATCGGCAACGTGATCGTCTTCACGCGGACGAAGCATCGCGCCAATCGACTGGCCGATTACCTCGTCAAGGAGGGGATCCCCAATGCCAAGATCCACGGGAACCGGTCGCAGGCGCAGCGGACCGAGGCGCTCGAGGGATTCAAGTCCGGCCGGTACCGCTGTCTTGTCGCCACCGACATCGTGGCGCGCGGCATCGATGTCGAGCAGCTGGAGCATGTGGTGAACTTCGACGTGCCGCACGTGCCGGAAGACTATATCCACCGGGTCGGCCGCACGGCGCGAGCCGACGCGACTGGTGACGCCTTCACCTTCGTGGCACCCGACGAGGAGGGCGACCTGTCCCAGATCGAGCGGGCGATCGGGAAACGTCTGCCGCGCGTGATGGTGCAGGGCTTCGACTACGCGAGCAAGCCAGCGCAGCGATTCGAGGTACCGATTGCCGAGCGCATTGCCGAAATCCGGGCGCGGAAGGCCGAGGAGCGGAAGCGCGCGAAGGAGAAGGCCGATCGGCGCGCGTCGCAAGGTGCGGGTGGGTCACCGGCGTCGGGGAGAAGCGGCGGCGGGCGCTCTGCCGGGACGAGCGGACGGACGTCGACAGGGGGACGACCGGCGACCGGCAGCCCATCGAGCCGCGGCCCAGGCTCGGCGCCCCGCCCGGCGAGCGGTGCGCCGGCTGCTCGAAGTGAGGCGGGAACTGCGCGATCCGGGTCTACGCGTCGCGGAAGTGGAGAGCGCGGTTCATCCGGCAATTCACGCCCTGGGTCCGGACCGTACCGGTAGCGATCCGGAGTTCATTGTCGGCCGACTGGTCCGGCGCGCCGAGAGGTTACTCCGCAGTGACAGCCATCTCGGCGAGTCGCTGTCGTATCAGTGCGGTGATCCGTCGCAACCGACGCCGATTGACCCCAAAGTCGGTTCGTCCGACCCGGGACGATGATCGGAAGTGGATGAGTCCGGCTTCCTGGTCCGCCAGCAACTCCACATCATCCACGAACCCAAAGAGCGCCGACCGCGCCTCAGCGCGGAGATATCGCGTGCCTTGGACGACGATAAGCGTGCGCGACTCCGCGGTAAGCGCGTCCGTCATGACGCGCAAGACCTGTTCGATCGGAGCACGGAATGGGATCGGGTGCAGTGAGCCCTCCGTACCTTGCGCCGAGTCGCGGACGCAATTCCGTCGTGCACCGCACGACTGAAGCGAGCGAGATTCGCGGGAACCGATGAATTCAATCGCAGCCATGCTGTCAGGAGAAAAACTGTGAGACGTTCATCCACGTGGAAGTGAGTCGAGATCACCAGTCTCGGTGAACGGGCCCGAAAGTGACGGGGTCGTACGCTGATTCTGGTCGGTCAGGAGGCACCGATGCATGAAAGCATCCATGTGGACTGGGTATGCTAAGCTACCTTACCACATGGATGTTATAGCTAATTATGACAACCAACTACACCAAGATCACAATTCGTTATGCGTGCTGTTCGTTGGGCAAGCCGGCGGCGTCGTGACGAACGCATTGGCCGTTGTCTCTCACGCAAGCCTGGGAATGAGTGGGGCGTCTCCGTCGTCCGAGTCTTCCCGGCTCTGCCCACGATGGCGCGAGTGTGCGTCGCTCGGCTGAATCTGGTCCACTGCCTCTATGGCAGAACTTCTAAAGTGGAATATTAGTGACGTTCCGCGGACATGAGTGTCTAAAGCTGACGACTGCTCGTGAGCTCCGACCTGATCACACCAATGTCACCTATCGTTCGGCCGCTCCATCCGCGCCCCGCCATGGATCCGCGACATCGCGTGGGAGAGCTGATCGCCGAGCTCGCGCACCGGTATGCCGGGCAGATGAATGGTTGCGAGTTCGCCACGCAATTGCGGGCCCGGCGCATCGAGCGCCGACGGTACATCGCCTTCGTATCGAGCCTGTACCCCTGCGTCATCGGCTTCAATCGCGCGCTCATTCGCAGCATTTCCAAGGTGGATCACGTGATCCACGGCGGCTTCGTGAAGGCACTGGCCGAGCAGCTGGAAGAGGAGCAGGTGCACAACCAGATGTGGCGGACGAAGCTCGACGTGTACGGCGTGGATCACGAGTCGCTGTATTGGGCGCTCGCCGACTACCTCGCGCGTTTTTCGCCCGCGGAGCTGGAGCGCATGACACGCGAAGTGCTGGTGGCACTCACGCGGAACTCCGAAAATGTGTCCCCCGGCGTCTTCCCGGATCCGCCCTTTCCCGAGCCCGTGCTCGCGCTCTACCACCATCTCTGGATGTCGGCCTCGTACGACGACATCGACTACTGGGAGCATTTCGCCAGTCAGTGCGCGGTGGAAATGGTGATCTACAACGTGGTCTCCAACACCGTGCTGCCGGGCGTGAAGGGCAATCCGGAGCTGGACGGCGGTCCGGCCACCCTACGCTGGTGGGCGGAGCATGCCCGGCCGGACGTCGCTGAGACGCACGTGAAGTCGGATGAGGAGAAGCACCTCGAGATCTCGCGAATCGCCCTCAATCGCA
>JBDSSY010000091.1:0-6270 GCA_039928585.1 Gemmatimonadaceae bacterium
GAAAGGTTCACGTGGCGGATGGCCCAGCGGTCGCTCCCGGGATATCGGAATCCGACATCCTCGAACACGAAACCGGTGCGGATGGTTGCCGGCACCCGCGCCGCACCGGGACTGGAACGAATCGTCGGTTCCATCTCGAAGAAGACGAACAGGTCGCGCAGGTACAGACTCTGTTCGTAGATGTCGCTCGCCGAGAGCAGTAGCCGTTGAATCAGGTCGCGGCTCCGACTGAACGCCGCGGCGAGGAAGGTCAGCGTTCCGAGGCTGATGCTGCCCGCGACGGCACGCATGAGGATCGTGACATACGCTCCGTAGTAGCCCAGCGTGCCCACGATGGACAGCAGCGCGCTCACGATCCCCTTCCGCACGCTCAATCGCTTGTTCTCGTCGTAGTAGCGTTGCGCGAGTGCGGCGTAGCGATCGCTCAGCCACCCGGCCAACCCGAACATCTGGACTTCCTTCGCCGTCTTGTCGCTCGCACCCACGAAGCGCAGGTAATCCAGCTCGCGACGCTCGGGAGTCCACCGGAAGAGCAGCGAGTAGCTGAGCGCCGCGAAGTGTGTTTCTCCGAGGAAGCTCGGCAAAATGGCGAGGGCGAGGAGCAGGAGCAGCCACGGATTGTGCACGACGAGCGCGGCGGCGAGCGACAGCAGCGTGATGAGATCCTGCCCCATGGCGAGCAGCATCGCGATCAGACCGATGCGTCCCGTGGTCTGGCGGCGCGCGCGCTCCAGGTGATCGTAGAATTCGGGATCCTCGAACTGCGCGAGATCCAGGGTTGCGGCGTGCCGCATGAGGCGGACGCTGATGTGGTTGGAGAAGAGATCGCCGAGCAACGACTCCACGAGCGATGACGTGCGCGCGAGTATCTCTCCAGCCACCACGATCACCAGCTCGAGCGCGACGACGCGCCAGAGGGGCGCGAGCGACGCACCGGGCGTGCGTGCCAGCTCCACGACCGCGTCGATGATCAGCTTCGCCACCCAGAGCGATGCCACGGGGACAAAGGCCCGCAGCAGGCGCAGCAGGATCATCGCCAGGGTGTACCGACGATTCGTGCCCCACACGAGGCGCAGGAGTGCCGGCAGATAGCGTAGCGCGGCAAAGCGATCTCGCCAGCTGCGTGGACGGTCGTCGTCGGCGCCCGACCGTTTCATCCGGATCTGCGGCATGATGGGGTGCGTCATGGTCGCAAGCTAATCCCGCCGCCCGACGGCTCATTCCGCGCGGCCACGGATTGCCCGGACGTCGACGCGCGGTCACCTTTTGCGGCCATGACGCTCGCGCGCTCCGTCACCACGCTGTCGCTCGTCTTCATTCTCTACTTCAGCACGTCCGGCGGCGCGTACACCACCGAGTCGCTCGTGCGGGAAGTCGGGCCCGGACTGGCGCTCCTCATCCTCGTGCTGGTGCCGCTCGTGTACTCGCTGCCCGAGATCCTCATCGTCGGGGAGCTCGCGAGCATGCTGCCGCAGGAAGGCGGCTACTACCGCTGGGTGCAGCGCGCCTTCGGTCCGTTCTGGGCGTTTCAGAATGGATGGCTCACCTGGATGTATTCGCTTGTCGACATGGCGATCTACCCCAAGCTCTTCGTCACGTACCTCGGCTACTTCTGGCCAGGGGTGCCGGCCGAAGGGCTCTGGCTCATCGGACTCCTCGTGATCTGGGGCGCGACGGCGCTCAACCTGCGCGGTGCGAGCCGTGTCGGTCGCACGTCCGTCGTCGCCGGCCTTTTCATCATCGCCGGATTTGTGGGGCTCACGGTGGCGGCATTCCTCAACGCGAATCATCTGCCGTGGCGTCCGTTCGCCGCGCCGGGCCGCACGGATGTCAGCGGACTGGCTGTCGGCCTGTCCATCGCGCTCTGGAACTACATCGGATGGGACAACGCGTCCACCGTGCAGGGCGAAGTGCGCGACGCATCGCGGAGCTATCCGCGCGCGCTGGCCTACGCGCTGCCCCTGGTGAGCGCAGGCTACCTGCTTCCACTCCTCGCGACGCTCGCGGCCACGGACTGGACGACGTGGGTGGAAGGCGGGTGGCCGGCAATTGCGATCCAGGCCGGTGGGCGCGCCGGCCCGTTTCTCGCCGCCTGGATCGCGATCGGCGGCATGGTCAGCGCCCTGGCTCTGTTCAACGCGCTCCTGCTGGCGTACTCGCGAATCCCGTTCGTGATGGCGTCGGACGGATTGCTACCCTCGGCACTGGCTCGCACCGATGCACGCGGAACGCCTCGCAACGCCGTGCTCGTGGCCGCGGTCTGCTACTCGGCCTTCTCCCTGTTGCCGTTCAGTGGACTCGTCGTCGCTGATGTATTGCTCTACTCCCTGGCGCTCGTGCTCGAGCTGGCGGCGCTGGTGCGGTTGCGAGTGCGCGAACCGTCCCTTCGCGGGTCGTTCCGCATCCCGCTCGGCACGACCGGCGTCGCGGTGCTCGGCACGCTCCCCGTGCTCGTACTGCTGCTCGTCGCCGGGTTGAGCGTTGCCGACGGGGAGTTTGGCGTGCCGGCCCTGGCCGGTGCCGCGGCCGCCGTCGCGCTCGGTCCTGTGGCGTACGCCCTCGCCGGTCGATATCGCGCGCGGTCCGCGGCGACTCGGGCCCGCGTGGAGCAATAGCGCCGCGCGCGATATTAGGGGTCCGAGCGCACTACCATCCCGCCCTTCATCACGAACCGCACGTCGCGCACGGCATGGATGTCACGCGTCGGATCGCCGCGTACCGCGACAAGATCGGCGAGCAGTCCGGCTCGCACGGTACCGAGGCGATCGTCGAGATGAAACAATCGCGCGTTCGTGCTCGTCGCCGCGCGGAGCGCCTGCGTGGGGGAGAGTCCGTAGTCCACGAGGAGCTCGAGCTCGCGTCCGTTCTCGCCATGCGTGAACACGCCGACGTCGCTCCCGTTGCAGATCGTCACGCCGGACGCGATGGCGGCGCGCATGCTGGCGCGCTTCTCGGCGATCCGCGCCGGCTCCGGATCGCCCGACTTCCATCCGCGGTAACGCAGGATCGCATCGCCCGCGGCGACGGTGGGGCAGAGTGCCACGTTGCGTTCCTTCATCAATCGAAAAGTCTCCATCGTACCCCCATCGCCGTGCTCGATCGTCTCCACACCGGCGAGTGTCGCGCGCCGCATGCCTTCGGCCGTCGCGGCGTGTGCAACCACCGGTCGTCCCGAGCTGCGTGCGACGTCGACGATCGTCGTCAGCTCCTCCAGCGTGAACGTCGGCCTCGCCTCGCCATTCGGGCCCCAGCGATAGTCCGCGTACACCTTGATGAAGTCCGCGCCCCGTCCGATCTGATCGCGTACGACGCGGACGAGTGACGACGCATCGGCTTCCTCAGCGCCCTGCGGCAGTTCCACATCGCCGGTGTAGTGGGGGCCGTAACTTCCCGTTGCCACAATGGCGCGCGTGGTGACCAGCATGCGCGGACCGGGGGCGATGTTCTGGTCGAAGGCGCGCTTGAGACCGACGTCCGCGTACCCGGCGCCCTCCGTGCCGAGGTCGCGCACCGTCGTGAATCCTGCTCGCAAGGTTTCGCGCGCGTGATTGGTGGCGCGCACCACCCGGAGCGCGAGCGGCTCGCGCAACACCTGGTCGTCCCACGACGTTTCGTTGTACGGGTGCAGCAGCAGGTGCGAATGTCCCTCGATCATGCCAGGCATCAGCGTCGCGCCGGCGAGGTCGATCCGGCGCGCGGACGCGGGCACCGTAATCGCCATTTGCGGTCCGGCCGCGACGATTCGCTCCCCGCGAACCAGCACCACCCACCCGGTGTGAAGCTCAGCGCCGTCGAAGACGCGCGCAGGCAGGAGCAGCGTCGGGCTGCTATCCGGCACAGCCATCGGCAATTGTGCGGAAGCGACGCTCGCGTGGCTGGCGAACAATGCGACGCTGACGAGGGCGAACTGAAGGAGAGGTCGAGGCATGCAGGTCGGCACCGTGCAGCGGGGCGAGGGGAGACTTCGCATCAGGAGCGAGGATGAATATGGAGAGGGGAGGACTGAGCGTCCTGATGCGAAAATGCGTGGGGAGCGGATGGAACGCGAGGGGAGCGCACCACGCGCGACGCGCGGCGACGAAACGAGTGACAGGCAGACGCCGTAGGGACGTTCGGCACATTCATCCTTTCAGGAGCACCACATCATGAGTAAACCCTCCGACGTGCTCGACTACGAGCTGATCGGCGACGACCTGCAGGCAGTGATCGTGACGCTCGATCCCGGCGAGACCGTGATCGCCGAGGCCGGCGCCATGATGTTCATGGAACAGGGCATCGAGATGAACACGACGCTCGATCCCAACCAGCAGGGCGGGGGCATGCTGAACAAGCTGTTCTCGGGCGCGAAGCGCGTTCTGTCCGGCGATACCTTCTTCATTACCACCTTCGCCAACGGCGCCACTTCGCGCCGCAGCGTCGCCTTTTCGTCGCATTTCCCCGGCAAGATCAAACCGGTCGATCTGCGGGAGTGGGGCGGCACGGTGATCGCACAGAAGGATGCGTTCCTGTGCGCGCCACGCGGCACTACCATCGACGTCGCCTTCACGCGACGTATCGGTGCCGGCTTCTTCGGCGGAGAAGGATTCATCCTCCAGCGCATTTCCGGCGACGGCGTCGCAGTCCTGCACGCGTCAGGCGCGCTGTGGGAGAAGACGCTCGCGGTGGGAGAGGTGCTCCGCGTGGACACCGGATGCATCGTGGCGATGGAGCAGCGCGTGGGCTACGACATCCAGATGGTGCCCGGCATCAAGACGGCGCTCTTCGGCGGCGAAGGACTGTTCTTCGCCACGCTGACGGGGCCGGGACGCATCATGCTCCAGACGATGCCGTTCTCGCGGCTGGCCGACCGCATCATCGCAGCCTCTCCCCGCGCCGGAGGACGAAAGATGCAGGAAGGGGGAATGCTGGGCGGCGTCGTTCTCGGAAGTGTGCTGGGTGGCGTGTTGGGCGGCGGCGACGGCTGAGCGAGGTCAGCGTGTGGAGGCCTGCCGATTCGCGTCGGTCGGCCTTCGCACCCTGGCGGCTGAGAGCGCGACGGCGCACTTCGCCGTTCAATTCGCAACGTGATGGCGAGGCCCGGCTCGCGGCCGCGCGCTGTAGATTCGACACATGTCACCTGCAACGAGCACACCCTTGGCGGCGCCGTTCGCACGGTTCCGCACGCTGCTGGACGAGGCTCGCGCGATTGACGCCGCGCGCCTTCCCGAGCCGACTGCATTCGCCCTCGGCACCGTGGGGTTCGATGGGCAACCCGCCGTACGCATCCTGCTGCTCAAGGGCGTCGACGAGCAGGGCTTCGTCTTCTACACCAACCACGAGAGCCGCAAGGGAAGCGAACTGCTCGCACATCCGCAGGCCGCGATGTGTTTCCACTGGCAGCCGCTCGAGCGACAGGTTCGGGTCGAAGGCATCGCACGGCCGGTCGCGCCTGACGAAGCCGATGCGTACTTCGCGAGCCGTCCGCGCGGTAGCCAGATCGGCGCATGGGCCTCCACGCAATCGCGCCCGATCGCCCGCGCCGGGGATCTGGAGCGGCGAGTTGCCGAGACGGAGGCGCGCTTTGCGAACGGCCCCGTGCCGCGCCCCGAACACTGGTCGGGATTTCGCCTCGTTCCCCATCGCATGGAGTTTTGGCACAACATGCCGAGCCGGCTGCATGAACGGCACGTGTACGAGCGCGTGACGGATGGCTGGCGCACCGAGGTGCTCTACCCCTGACACGGCACTGACGGCGACGGGCTTCGTGCCGATGTTCCCGCGTCCGATCGCATCGATCCGTTATCTTTTTCCGATGGCCACTCAGACGGCAGAATCGATTGCCCCGGCGCGCGCGGATTCCTCGTGGACCGTCGACAAGGCGCGGACTCTCTACAACGTGGAGGGGTGGGGCGCGGGCTTCTTCGACATCGACGAACGGGGACACGTCGTCGTACGGCCCGACAAGGAGCACCCGGAACGGCAACTCAGCCTGCACGACCTCGCCAACGATCTCGAGGAGCAGGGCGTTGCGCTGCCAGTGCTGCTGCGCTTCTCCGACATCCTCCGCTCCCGCATCGAGGCGCTGAGCGAGCGGTTCGCGAACGCGATCGCCGAATACGAGTACGTGGGTGGGTACACGACCGTCTATCCCATCAAGGTCAATCAGCAGCGCCACGTCGTCGAGGAGATCGTGCAGTTCGGCAACAAGCACGGCGTGGGCCTCGAGTGCGGCTCCAAGCCCGAGCTGCAGGCGGTGCTCGGACTGTCCGAGAGCACGGAGCACCTCATCGT
>JBDSSY010000092.1:0-13125 GCA_039928585.1 Gemmatimonadaceae bacterium
ACGCTGCAGCAGACGAACGTGGAGCTGGAGAACGCGAGCCGGATGAAGTCCGAGTTCCTCGCCAACATGTCGCACGAACTGCGGACGCCGTTGAACGCCATCATCGGATTCTCGGAAGTACTGAAGGACGGCATGCTCGGCAATCTCACCGACCAGCAGAAAGGATTCATCGGCGACATCTTCGGGAGCGGGCAGCACCTGCTCTCTCTCATCAACGACATCCTCGACCTGTCGAAGGTGGAGGCGGGCAAGATGTTGCTCGACCTCGAGCCGGTCGCCGTGTCATCGCTGTTCGAGAACAGCCTTTCGGTGGTGAGAGAAAAGGCCGCCGCGCGTCAGATCCGCCTGCGGATGGACGCTGGCACGGAAGTCGGCATTCTGCTCGCGGACGCACGCAAAGTGAAGCAGATCGCGTACAACCTGCTTTCCAACGCCGTCAAATTCACTGGTGAAGGCGGCGAGGTCACGTTGCGCGCGAGGCGCGTGTCGCGCGAGGCGGTCGAATCGCAGAGCGCCTCGATCATCGATCTCTCCATGCCGTCCGACAGTGATGGCGTCACTGATTTCCTGGAGATCAGCGTTCGCGATACCGGAATCGGCATCGCACCAGACGCCCTGGAGCGGTTGTTCAAGCCGTTCAGCCAGATCGATAGCGGACTCTCGCGAAAATTCGAGGGGACAGGGCTTGGCCTGGCGATGGTCAAGCAGCTTGCCGCGCTGCACGGCGGCTCCGTCGCGGTTGAGAGCACGGTTGGCGTTGGGTCGTGCTTCACCGTCTGGCTCCCCTTCCGGGAGCCCACGGGGCACGCCGTCAGGTTCGGCGTGCCTGTACCCGTGGAGCGACGCAAAATCCCGATTACGCAACGGACCGCGCTCGTGGTGGAGGATGACGACAAATCGGCTCAGCTCGTGCGCGTCCAGTTGGAAGCGGAAGGTTTCACCGTGATCCACGCGTCGTCCGGCGAGGAGGCGCTGGATATGGCCGCGCGACAACCCCTTTCGCTGATCACGCTCGACATCATGCTCAAGGAGATGGACGGGTGGGAGGTCCTGAGCCGGCTTAAACAGCTCCCCGACCTCAAACGCATCCCGGTGGTCATCATCTCCATCGTCGGTGAGCGGTACAAGGGTTTTGCGCTTGGCGCGGCCGCGGTGGTGCAGAAGCCGATCTCACGTCACGAGCTCTCCGCATCGTTGGCTGATCTCGGACTGCTGTATCGGTCCTCGGGTCAGGCATTGGAGGTGCTCGTGATAGACGACGACCCCGCGTCCACCGAGATCATCGCTGCCGCGCTGGACGGAGTCGCCACGACGGTTACCCGGGCCCGCGACGGGACGCAAGCCGCAGAGTTGGCACGGCAGCGCGCACCGGACCTGATCATCCTCGACCTGATGATCCGCACCCTCAACGGCTTCGATGTCGTGGAGGCGCTGGCGCGCGACCCCGCCACCGCGAGCATCCCGATCGTCGTCGTCACCGCCGAATTGCTCGGCGACTCGCAGCGCGCGCGACTGAACGGGTTCGTGACGACCGTGATCGAACAGGGAGACTTCACGGAGGCGCGCCTCAAGGCGGAAGTGCGGCGCGCCATGGCCGGACGCCCAGCGGCAGACTGACATGGCGAATGTCTTGATCATCGAGGACAATCCGGCCAACATGCGCCTCGCGACCTATCTTCTGGAGTCGGCCGGACACGGGGTCCTGAGCGCCGTGGACGCCGAGGCAGGATTCGCCCTCGCGCGAACCGAACAACCCGATCTCATTCTGATGGATATCCAGCTCCCCGGCATGGATGGCCTCGAAGCCACCATGCTGCTCAAGCGCGACGATGCGACCCGCCACATTCCCGTCATTGCGCTGACGGCGCTGGCCATGAAGGGCGACGAGGAGCGCATTCGCGCCGCTGGGTGCGACGGCTACATCGCGAAGCCCATGCGGTACGCGGACTTCCTGGCGACCGTCGCCGATCACCTGGCTCGCACGTGAGACGCCCGCCTGGAGTCGCGCGCCGCGCGCGCGTGCTGATCGTGGACGACGAGCGCCTGAACGTCCAGCTGCTCGAGGTCATGCTGGAGCCGGAAGGCTATCAGCTCGTGACGGCCGGAAGCGGAGAGGCCGCGCTCGAGGCGGTGGCGCAACACCCGCCCGACCTCGTGTTGCTCGACATCATGATGCCAGGCATGACGGGATATCAGGTCGCGACGCGGATCAAGGAGGATCCGGCCACCAGTCACATTCCCATCGTGATGCTGTCCGCGCTGGACGATCGCAACTCGAGGGCGCACGGACTGTCCGCGGGAGCCGAGGCGTTCCTCACGAAGCCCGTGAACCGCGCGGCGCTCTGCCAGCAGGTGAAGGTGTTGCTGAGCACGCGCAAGCCCTGACGACCAGTCGGCGGGCGCAGGGCCGATCAGCGCGGTAGTCGCACCGTGATGAGCGTGCCGGCTTCCACGGATGAACGCACGTCGATCGTGCCGCCATGCGCGCTCACGATCTGCTGAACGATATAGAGCCCAAGGCCCAGATGCGTCGATTCGCGAGCGGCCGTCTGCCCGGAGCGCAGTCGCTTGAATGGACTGAAGAGCGTGGCGAGGTCCGCTCTCGGAATCGGCGTGCCCCCGTTATGCATCCGTATCACCACTTCCGATGCCTCTCCCTGCACCGACACCCCGATCGTTTCGCTGTCCTCGCCGTGCTGTACGGCGTTGCCAAGGAGGTTCGATAGCAGCTGGCTGATGCGCCCGCTGTCCCATTCACCCAATAGCGCGCCTGATGTCGTCACCTGAAGCACGCTTCCCGGTCGTGCCGCGCGCATCTCCTCCACGGACTGCCGGATAATCTGCCCGATGTCCATCGTTTCACGGACGAGGGGCATGCCTGACCCGAGGCGGCCACGCGTGAAGTCGAGCAGATCCTCGACCATCTGATTCATGCGGCGTGCGCTGCGGGCGATGCGCGTGGTCAACGTGAGGTGCGGCTCCTCGAGGTCGCCGGTATCGAGCATGAACTGCGACGACGTGATCACCGCGCCGAGAGGAGAGCGCAGATCGTGCCCGAGGATGGCGAGAAACAGCTCCTTGGAGCGATCGAGATCTTCCGTGTATCGCGTGATCGATTCGGCGATCGCCTGGTCGATCGCCTCGTTGAATCGCATCAGGTCTTCGAGGTCCGATCCCTGGAGCGCACCGTCGTCCTTGACCCACAGCCTGATGACGCTCGCGCGCAGCGCACGGTACTCCGACACCATTTCTCCAACCGAGAAGCCATCCTCGGCACGGCCGGCACCGTGTACTTCGGCGGCTGTCTCGACACCATCTGCCGCTGGAGCTGCCTCTCCCTTGGACTTCGCCGCCTGTTCCGTGGCGGTCTGCGGGGTGCGAAGATCCGCCACGACGGCGGTGAGCATCGCGTGCGCATGATCGCGCAGTCCGACGAGATCAAGTTCCTTTCCCGCCACACCGCAGGTCTCGGCGAAGATGACCCATTCGGCGAGGATCGGCTCGGTATTCTTGCTGATGAAATCCGCCAGTCGCAAACCGTCTCCGTTCAACCTGTCCGCGGGGATTTGCTCGGCCGCTCGCGGTAGCGGAACGCCGCGCGATCGGCATCTTACGCATCGATCGGGCCGAGATGCGGCTGTTCGATCAGGGGTCGACATCCGACTTCTTCCTCGCTCCCACGCCGAGATGAGAGGTCGCTACATCGTGATGGGGGTGAGCGGCGCCGGCAAAAGCCTGATTGGGTCAGCGTTCGCCGAGTCGCTTGGTGTCGACTTCGTGGAGGGCGATCGCTTTCATCCTGCGCGTAACATCGAGCGCATGTCTGCCGGAATACCGCTGACGGATAATGATCGCGCCGGTTGGCTTCAGGCGTTGGCCACCCGGCTGGCACAGTCCACGAGCATGGGCACGGGTCTCGTGATGACCTGCTCAGCCCTCAAGCGCACCTATCGCGACGTGCTGCGCGCCGGCGCACCCGATCTTCGACTCGTCTATCTCCGCGGACCTGAGCATCTGCTCGCCGAGCGACTCGCGGGTCGCGCCGGGCACTTCATGCCGCAATCGCTGCTCGAGAGCCAGCTCGACACGCTCGAGCCGCCGGCCGATGACGAGGACGCGTGGGTGTGCGACATCGCTCGATCTCCCGAGGTGATCGTGGCCGACCTCGTGGCCCGGACGCACGCGTGACGGCCGACGCTCGCCTGTTGCTCTATGCGCTCGCGGCAGTCGCGGCGCTCATCGTGCTCATCGCGCGGTTCAAGCTGCATCCGTTCGTCGCGCTCATTTCCGTCTCGCTCGCGATGGGCGTCGCGGCAGGGATGGCCCCCAGTGCGGCGGTGAAGGCCTTTCAGGACGGAGTCGGGAATTCGCTCGGCTTCATCGCGATCGTCGTGGGACTTGGCACCATGCTCGGCAAGATGATGGCCGAGTCGGGCGGCGCCGCGCGCATTGCGACCACGTTGATCGACCTGTTCGGCGAGCGGCGCGTGCACTGGGCCATCATGTTCGTGGCGTTCATCGTTGGCATCCCGGTGTTCTTCCAGGTCGGATTCGTGCTGCTCATTCCGCTCGTCTTCACCGTGGCGCGGCGCACGGGAATGTCGCTCGTCAAGATCGGCATTCCGCTGGTCGCCGGTCTGTCGGTGGTACACGGCATGGTGCCGCCGCATCCCGCGGCGATGCTCGCCGTCGGCACGTATCAGGCGGACGTGGGACGCACCATTCTGTACGCGCTCCTGGTCGGCCTGCCGACCGCGGCACTGGCGGGACCGGTGTTCGCGACGTGGGTGGCGCCACGCATCGTACTGCCCACCGTGAATCCGCTCGCTGCGCAGTTCGAGGGACGCACCGACGCGGACAGGATGCCGGGATTCGGAATCTCCGTGTTCACCGTCATGGTACCGGTGCTCCTCATGCTGCTCGCGAGCGCGGCCGAAGTGGCGCTGGATGAGAGGAGCACCGCTCGCTCCGCATTCCGCTTTGTCGGGCACCCGATCGTGGCATTGCTGCTCGCCCTGCTGTTCTCATTCTGGTCGCTTGGAAAGGCGCGTCGGTTCACGCGCGATGACGTGCTCCGATTCTGCAACGATTGTCTCGGACCCACGGCGACCATTCTCCTCGTCATCGGCGCGGGCGGCGGCTTCAATCAGGTGCTGCTCCAGAGCGGCGTGGGGCGCGCCATCGCGAACGTCGCGATCGGATCCCACGCGTCGCCGCTGCTCCTCGCGTGGATGGTTGCTGCGCTCATCAGGGTGGCGACGGGTTCGGCCACCGTGGCGATGACCACGGCCGCCGGCATCGTCGCGCCAATCGCCGTGTTGGTACCCGGCACGTCGGCGGAATTGCTCGTGCTGGCGACCGGCGCGGGCTCACTCGTATTGTCGCACGTGAACGATGCCGGTTTCTGGTTGATCAAGGAATTCTTCAACATGTCCGTTCCGCAAACGCTGAAGACGTGGACCGTGGCGGAGACGATCATTGGTGTCGCTGGACTTGGTTTCACGGTGCTGCTCAGCCAGTTCGTCTGAGCCTTTCATCCGGAGATGTAATGCAGACTTCACGTGTGCGGCGATGCCGACGTAAATTCCTGGCTACAGTTGCTCTGGGGGCATTGGGGTGCATCCCGATGCAGCAGCTGGCGACCGACGTGCCGCGGAGCACTTCGTGGATGGACGCGACGGCGACGCTGGATCCGGCAACCACGCCCGTGTACGAAGGCGACGCGCCGATGACGTTCACCTTTCTCAAGGACATGCGCCGAGGAGATCCGCTCACGCTGTCGTCGTACGCGATGGGCGCGCACAGCGGAACGCACATCGACGCACCGATGCACTTCGTCGCCGGCGGTGTCTCCATCGACAAGGTGCCGCTGGATCCGCTCATCGGGCCCGCACTGGTGATCGACATCGCTGACGGCGTCCAGGCAATCGATGCGGCGGAGCTCGAGCGTCACCGGTGGAGGGGCACGCCTCGCGTGCTCTTTCGCACGCGGAGCTCGCTGAGGCGTTGGATGTCGTCCTCCACCTTTCATCGTGACTTTGCGTTCGTCGCTGCCGACGCCGCGCAACTGATGGCCGACGCCGGCGTGGTGCTGGTGGGTATCGACTATATCTCGGCCGAACAGTTCGGCGCGCCCGCGCCACGGGCGCACCAGATCCTGCTCGGAAAGGGCATCCCGATTGTCGAGGGCCTGTTGCTCGAACAGGTACCGGCCGGCGAGTACGACCTGATCGTGCTACCGATCAAGGTCGCGGGCCACGAGGGCGCACCCGCTCGCGCGGTGGTACGGCGCCGCGCGCCGTAGGCGCGCGAGTGGTGCGCGGGAGGCGCGCCACTCAGGCGCAGACGATCCGTCAGGTAGTTTCCCTGATGGACGTCGGGTCTGCGAGCCATCCCCCTTCGAATCCGGCGGCGCGAAGCCCCTCGACGATGTACGGACACGATTTCATGAGACGCCACACGAGCTCCGAGCGATAGTTCTCGATCATGAGGACGACTGGCCCCTGATCGATGGCGTAGTGCCCGCTGGATACCCAGCCGCGTGCATCATCGGGTCGCTCGGCAAACGTCGGGTTGTAGCTGCACTTGTACCCGAGCGCTGCGGTGATTTCCGGGTGTGCACGTTCGAGATGCACGAGTGCCGGGATCACCAGCTCCGGTGCGAACGGCAATGAGGCCACGACAGCCCACGGAGACAGCGTTCCATCGTCCGGTCCGTGCGGCACGCCACGAGCGCGGTACGCCCAGAAGCGGCGCGTCACGCCGTGCGAGATACGCTGCGCCGGCCCAGGACCGTCGCTCGCGGTGATGCCCCACGTGTTCTCGCCATATCCGGCGAAGCCGCGCGGGTTGCGAATGGCGTACTCGCGCTGGATCACGGTGGCGCGGCGGCTGTTTTCGAAATAGTCGATTCCCTTCGCGCGCATGTACGCGTCCTGAATCGCGCGAAAGTCGATGAACGTGTGGCTCAGCTGATGAATGAACAGCGGCCCGCCGTAGAGATACTCCGTGTCGTACAGCCGCTTCCATCGATAGGTGGTGGTCCACGCCGCATAGCCCCGCGCATCGATGGGATGGCTGGGAGAGCCGAGCGCGAGAACGTAGAGAAACAGCGCTTCGTTGTATCCCATCCATCGATGGCGCAGGAACCCGCGCTCGGGCGTCCATCCCATGGCGACACCGTCACCACCGTTGGTGGCCCACGCCCAGTCGGCGCGGCGATACAGCGCGTCGCCGAGCGAGCGGATCTCGCCCTCCGCTGGTGTGTCGCGCCGAAAATACGCCACGGATGCGAGCACGCCGGCGAACAGGATGGCCGAGTCGATGGTGGAGAGTTCGCATCGACCCGCGCGTCGGCCACTCTCCATGTCAAGGAAGTGGTAGTAGAAGCCACGATGCCCCGTCGCGAGGCGTCCTTCGCTCTGCTCGCTTCGCTGGAAAAAACGAAGAATGGTGAGCGTACGGTCGATGGCATGCGCGCGGGATACGTATCCCCGCTCGGCGCCCACCGTGTAGCAGGCGAGCGCGTGTCCAGAGCCGGCGATGGTGGCCGGCGCGCCCGGCTTCGTGCTGTCCGGCACGAGTCCGGTGCGCGGATGCATTCCGCGATCGAAGTAGTCGAACGTCAGGCGTGCGATGCGGTCGAGCATCGCGGCCGCCGCGTCATCAATGTCCGCTGCGGCGGGCGTAAGCGGTTCGCTCACCGTCGTGATTGCGCGGTCGCCGGGCGCCATTCGTGATCCACGCTCAGCCGGCCTTGGCCACCGCGAACTCAGAGGCGGTGCTGTCGAATCGCGTCGCCGAAGGCCTGAGCTGCCGCCTGCATTTCCTTGAGCAGCTTTCGCTGCTCGGCCGACGCGACGCGCGCATCCTCGCTGGCGGCGCGCACCCCCTCAGCGGCCAGACGCATGTCCTCAGCCGCCGAGCGCAGCGCGCTCGCCATCTCGTTGGCCTGCTCGGTGGATGCGCGCATCTCGCTCCGCAGCTCGCGCACGTGCTCGGCGATGACCCGCAGCGCCTCCGCGTCGCCGCGGCGCTGCTCGGCGTTGACCCGTGCCCCCTCGGCGACCTGCCGGTTGCCCTCCGCGCCCGCCTGCGCGGCGGCGTCCTTTACGCGCCAGCGCTCGGCACTCTCGCGCACGTTTTCCGCGTTGACCCGGTTCCGGTCATCCTCGTCGTTTCGCTTGTCGGTCATGGTTCGGTCGGGTCGAGGCCTGGGCGGGACGCTTTCGCATTCTAATCCGGAGCTCCCGGTTCAGACAGCACACGCAACCCCTCGCCAATCGCCTGGTCGCCCGCGGGAGATGGCGTCGGGCAAACGCGAGCGCCAACCGTTTATCCCTGCGTAGCGGCTGCGGGTGCCAGTCTCAAACGCCTTGACGGGAGACGTTCGCTGCCGACCGCAGCCGTGTCACGTGCTTCTGTCCTCCTGTCCTCCCAGGCCCGTCACGGCGCAGCATGACAGCCGAAACGCTATCACAGCAACGCTTGCCGCCGCGCGCCACGACCCGACCGGAACCGTGTCGGGTTCTCCGGGCACCGTGCGTTACGGGAAGCCAGGCGGTATCATGGCAGACGATCATCGGGCGGCGGCCTTTGCTGCCGCACGCACACATGACGCAATGACCATCACCATCACCGCACTGGGTTCACGCGGCGACGTGCAGCCCATCATCCAGGCGCCCAGCTCGGCGCCGGCTCAATGCATGGTCGCACTCGTTTTAACATCAATGCACTCCCCTGGCAGCGCTACCGCGGCAGCGCGCAATCCATGCTGCGACGCCGGTTTCCCCACACGCGGGTGCCCTTCCGCGGCCCTGCGCGCCGGCGTGCTGCCCATCGCGGTTCCATTCTTCCTCGACCAACCGTTCTGGGCCGCGCGGGTGCAGGCGCCTGGTGTGGGGCCCGATCCGACTCCCCTGCGCAAGCTCGACACTGATCGCCTCGCAACGGTCATTCGTCGCGCCCTCACCGACTCGGCGATGCGGGCACGCAGTGCCCGGCTGGGTGAATTGCTCAACCCCAAGCGCGGCGTTGAGTCGGGGGTCACGCTGATCGAGGCGGCGATGATGGGCGCGGCATGACCGCCCAGTCACCGCCCGTCCGCGCGAAGGAGCGGCCGTTTCGCACGGCATTCCGCATGGCGCCCGGCAGCGCGACGCCGGTCCATACCACGAACGACCTCGCGGAGCAGTTGCGCCGCCGGCTGCGCATCAAGTCCGCCATCTGGGCGGCAGCCTCCGGCGTACTCGGCGCAACGGCATCTGTGGCGCACTGGAGCCATATCCGCGCCGACCCGAGCTCCCTGTTCACCGAACCTCCGCTGCCCGGCCTCCTGTTCGTCATCACGGCCGGCACGCTCGCCGTCATCATGGTTCTGTCCCCGCGTCACGAACTCGGGGTGCGGCGGCTGCGGTTCATCGAGTGGCTCGGCGTTTCCGTCACGGCCTCGTTCTTCATCCTCAATCAGACGCGCGCCCTCCCGGGGATGCTGGCGGAAATCGGCAGCCTCCCGATGGAGCTCGGCGTCGCCACCGGTGCGCCCTGGGGCGCCCTCGTCGTCGCGTACGGCGTGCTCGTTCCGAGCAGCCTCCGGCATGGCGCGATTCGCACGGGCGTGCTGATGATGTGTGCGTTCGTGCCGGACGTCATCGTGTTCGGCGGCATGGGCGCCGTGCCGGGCGTCGAGACCTACCTCGTTCTCAAGCTGCTCGTCACGACGGCGATGAGCGCGCTCGCGCTGTATGGCGCATACCGCATCGATGAGCTGCGGCAGGACGCGCAGCATGCCCGGCAGCTGGGTCAGTACATCCTGCGCGAACGGCTGGGCGCGGGAGGGATGGGTGAGGTGTTCCTGGCCGAGCATCAGCTGTTGCGCCGCCCGTGCGCCGTGAAGCTCATCCGGCCGGAGCAGGCGGGCGACTCGGCAACGCTCGCGCGATTCGAGCGCGAGGTGCAGGCCGCTGCGGGTCTCACGCATCCGAACACGGTGCAGATCTACGACTACGGACACGACGACGCCGGCACGTTCTTCTTTGCCATGGAATACCTGCCCGGTGTGTCACTTGAGGAGATGGTGACGCGATACGGTCCGCTCCCGCCGGCACGCGCCGTCCATCTGCTCACGCAGATCTGCGGCGCCCTCGGCGAAGCCCACGACGCTGGGCTGGTGCACCGGGATCTCAAACCGGGCAACGTGATGGTCTGCGAGCGCGGCGGCGCGCACGACGTCGCCAAGCTGCTCGACTTCGGCCTCGTCGCCGCTGTGCGTCCCGACGGCGCGAGCGACGATCCGAGGCTGACGCAGACCGGCATGATCATGGGCACGCCAGCGTTCATGTCGCCGGAACAGTGCGGTGGAGACGACACCGTGGGCGCCGCGAGCGACCTGTACGGCATTGGCGCGCTCGCCTACTACCTTCTCACCGGCGCCGCGCCGTTCGCGGGGCGCTCCGACATGAAGGTCCTGGCCGCGCATCTGTACGAAACGCCCGTTCCGATCATCGACCTGTGCCCGGACATTCCCCGGCGACTGGCCGACATCGTCAGCACGTGCCTGGAGAAACGCCCCGGGGATCGGTTTTCCAATGCACATGCGCTCGAGCGCGCCTTCGCCTTTTCGCTGCCGGACGAGAAGTGGACTGAAGAGGCTGCGCGCGAATGGTGGCATACCCGGCAACGCCCCACCGCTCGGCGTGTGCCAGTGCAGCAGGTCAAGCGCCTCTGAGGTGGCGGATACTCTCGGGCGCACCCAGTACATCCGCGCCGCAATGCAGATGGCCGAACGCGGAAGCGCTCATGCGCTGCGCGCCCGGAGCCGGTTCTCCGCCGCCTGGCCTAGACGGTCGCCTCGAGCACCGCGTCCACCTCGGCAGCAGACACCCGATTGAAGTCGCCTGGGATGGTGAGCTTGAGCGCGCTGGCGGCGGTCGCGAACGCGAGCGCCGCCTGCGGACTACGCGCCTCTCGAAGCGCATGCAGGAGGCCCGCCGCGAAGCTGTCGCCGCCGCCCACCCGGTCCACGACGTTCACGTCATATCGGCGGCTGGTAAACATCTCGCCCGATACTCCATCGAACAGGGAACTGCTCCATCCATGCCGCGATGCGCTGTGCACCTCGCGCCGCGTGACGGCGATGAGGGCGCAGCCCAGCCGCTCGTGCACCTGGTGCGACGCCGCCAGAATGGGATCGTCGCCCGCTCGGTCAGGCGTTTCGACGCCGAGCATCGCCGCGAACGCGCCGGAATTGCCGATGAGGAGCGAACAAGCCGCTGCCAGTGGCTCGACAAGTGGGCGCGGGTCCCGACCCGCCCAGAGCGCGGGGCGGTAGTTGAGGTCGAGGCTCACCGGCACGCCTGCTCGCCCCGCGGCGCTCGCGGCAGCAAGTGCGGCGCGCGCCGGCCCATCGCCGAGTGCCGGGATGATGCCCGACAGATGCAGCCAGTCGGCGTCGTGAAGCACGGCGCTCCAATCCAGCGCGTCTGCGTCGATCTCGCTGAACGCCGATCCGGCGCGATCGTAGACGACGCGCATCGGCCGGAGGTCGGCGCCCGACTCCACGAAATAGATGCCCATCCGCGGGCCGCCGCGCAGGATGTCGCGCGTGTCGACGCCTTCGGCTCGGAGCGCCGCGAGGGCCGCGTCGCCTACCGCATTCGCGGGAAGGCGCGTGATGTAGCTGGCCGGCGTCCCGAGATGGACGAGTCCCACGGCGACGTTGGCCTCGCTGCCACCGAACCAGGTGCGCAGTGCGGGCGACTGGAAGAAACGCTCGGCGCCCGGCGGCGAGAGACGAAGCAGCAGCTCACCGAAGCAGACGATTCGCGTCATGGCGACTTCTCCCCGGCATGAAATGCCGTAACCGCGTCGGCGACGCGCCGCGCACGTCGGGTGATGGCGTCCCAATCTCCATTCGCCACGAGCGACGCGTCCACGAGAGAGCCGCCGAGTCCTACGGCCACTGCACCCGCGGCAAGCCAGAGGCCGACGTTCTCGGGCGTCACTCCACCCGTGGGCATCACACGGAGAAAGGGCATCGGGGCCAGCACGCTTCTGACGAACCCGGGGCCAAGTGTATCGGCGGGAAAGCACTTCACCACATCCGCACCGCCCTCGTGTGCGGTAAGCATCTCGGTCGGTGTCATCGCGCCCGGCATGGCCGGCACGCCCAGTCGGTGCGACTCGGCGATGATATCCGCGCGGAAAACCGGACTCACGACGAATTGCGCACCGGCGTTCACCGCGCCGCGGACTGTCTCCGCGGCGAGCACGGTGCCCACCCCCACGCACACGTCGTCCCCGAATCGCTTCAGCACGGCGGCGATCACCGAGAAGGCGTCGGGTACGGTAACCGTGATCTCGAGCGCGGTCACGCCGCCGGCATGCAGTGCGTCGGCAACGCGCAGTGCAGCCTCGGTACTGTGCAGGCGTACGACGGCCACCGCGCCGAGACGCTCGATACGCTGCCGCGTGTCATGGCGCCTGCGCTCCGTCTCCTCGGCGATCACCGTCACGCCGGTACTGCGATGAAGGCCGAGATCGCCGCCGCCACGCCCTCGTGGCGAATCCGCGCCAGGTGCTCACCGACCGCGTTCGCAAAACCGGGCACCCTGGTGAGGTCCGTCCCCCACAACTCCTCGTCTCGCGCGACGCGGAGCACGAGGTCGCGCAGATCGGCCGCGTCATCGCTCGTGCCCTGCCACGCACGCCGCACTACGTCGGCGGAGAGATCCACGGGCACCACGTCACCGCCGGCTCGCCGCGCCTCATGCAGTTCTCCTCGCTGGAAGGCGAGGTAACCGGCGAAGCCGAGCGCGAGCGCCCGCGGTGGCCCGCCGGTGCGCTCGGCGTACGAGAGGATGGACGGTACGAGTCGCACGCGCAGCTTCGCCGTGCCCTGCAGAGTGATGTCCCAGAGGGCATGGTCCAGGTACGGGTTGGCGAAGCGGTCCAGCACCTCCAGCGCGAACGCCGTGGCGTCCGGGACAGAGACGCTGGGCACGATCTCGTCGAACAGCAGGGTCTGTAGAAACGCGCCAAGCAGCGGGTGCTCCACCGCGTCGCGTACCGTGGTGCAGCCCGCGAGCAGCGCGAGTGACACGAGACTGGTGTGTGCCCCGTTGAGCA
>JBDSSY010000093.1:0-15414 GCA_039928585.1 Gemmatimonadaceae bacterium
TCGTCGATCCGCTGTTCTCGACGGGCATCGCCTGGAGCTTGCGCGCGGTGGAGCGACTGGCCCTCGCCTTCGAATCCGCTACAGGAAGCCGCCGTGCGCCTGCGCTGGACGTATTGGCCCGGTACGATGCGGCGCTGGACGCGGAGGCTGATCAGATCGATCGGCTGGTCGCCGGGTCATACGAGGCGATGACGCACTTCGACCTGTTCGCTGCCCACGCAATGCTGTATTTCGCCATCGTGTCGTTCGCGGAGGTGAGCCAGCGCGTGGCGCCGGAAGCATCCGCAGCATGGAACGGCTTCCTCGGCGTGGACGATAACATCGCACATCCCCTGTTGGGAGAGGGCTTGCAGCGGCTCCGCGCGATCACGAAGCGCAGTGGGCGCGTTGGGACAGCGGACGAGCGCCGAGCATTTGCGGAGTGGGTCACGCGCGCAATCGCACCCCGCAACATTGCGGGACTCGCTGAGCCCGGGCGACGGAATCTCTACCCACTCGACATCGATGCGCTGGTCGAGAAGCACACACTGCTGGGGATGAGTCGTGCGCAACTCATCGACGCACTTCCCGCGCTGCGCGGGATGGCGCCGGAGCCGTCATTCGCCAACGTAGCGCCCCGGGAGCATTCTCCTTCCCGATCGTGACGTCCCCTTCCCTACAGTTCCGCCGCCGATCACGTTTGCGGCACGCGTCCTCGTTCACCCCTCGAGCTCGGGACTCTCATGAAATCGCTGCTCTGGTCGTCGGTACTCTCGCTCCTGGTCGTCACGACGCTACCTGCGCAGACCCGGACCATCGCCGAGCGCCTCGGCTATCCGGCCAACGCGAAGCTGCTCATTCTTCACGCTGACGATCTCGCCGTTGCGCACTCCGTGAATGTCGCGAGTCTCAGCGCGCTCGATAGCGGCGCGATCTCGTCCGGGAGCGTGATGGTACCGACTCCCTGGCTCGCCGAAGTCGCCGCCTACGCCAGGGCGCATCCCAACGCGGACCTCGGCCTGCATCTCACGATCACGAGCGAATGGGAGACCTATCGCTGGGGCAGCGTCGAGTCGAAGGACAAAGTGCCAAGCCTGCTGGACCGCGACGGCACCTTCCCCCGGGAGACCGACGTCGTCGCGACGAGAGCGACGGTGCTCGAGGTCGAGCGTGAACTTCGTGCGCAGATCGACCGGGCCATCACGGTCGGAATTCGCCCCACGCATCTCGACAGCCACATGGGTGCGCTCTTTTCCACTCCCGAGCTATTCGCGACCTACGTGAAGGTCGCCCGGGAGTACCGACTGCCGTTCCTGGCAATGCGAGGCGATCCGCGTACCGCTCCGCAACCACCGCTGTCGATACACGATGTCCTGCTTGACACGTTGATCGCCGCGGACGTGAGCACTCCGCGCGACCAGTGGGCGAAGTTCTACCTCGACGCAATCGCCAACCTGAAGCCCGGCCTGACGGAGATGCTCGTGCATCTCGGCCACGACGATGCCGAGCTGCAGGCCGTGATGGTGAACCACGAGCCGTACGGATCCACGTGGCGCCAGCGCGACTACGACGTTGTGCGAAGCGCCGAGTTCAAGCGGGCGCTCAAGGCCAACAACGTCATCCTGGTGACGTGGAGAGAGCTGCAGAAACTCGTACCGCAGCGCTAACAGAGCGTCGCGCCGGCCGGGTGGAACGTCACCATGCGACCTGGGGTGACGGGTAGTAGTTGATGCCGAGCAGCCGCCAGCGCGGCGCATGCGCGGCGATGCGCGTACGAAAGCTCTCCCAGTTCCGCGCGGAAGTGGGCGTCCATCCCACTTCGGCGAGCGCAGGCAGTCGCGGCATCAGGAGGAACTGCGCGGCGGAGATGTTCGACACGGTCTCCGTCCAGAGTGGCGCCTCGATGCCGAGCACGTCGTTCTCCGTGAGTCCCTTGTAGAAGGTCGCAGGGTCCCAATCGTACGACGCCTGTAGCTCGACGTGGGCGGCCCAGGCGAGACCGAGCTCGGTGGCCGGCGTGTACTTCATGTCGAGATAGGCCCTGGTCGCTGGCGACATCACCAGCTTCGCACCTTGCCTCGCGGCGAGGAGCAGCGTGTCCGCGTGCCACATCTGCGCGATCGTGCCGGGACGCAACTTCGCCCGGCCGATCTCTTCCCACCCAATCATGCGCTTCCCGTGGCGCGCGACGATGTCCTGCACGCGCTCGATGAACGCCGCGTACTGCTCGCGCGTCAGCACCTCGACTTCGTCGCCGCCCATGTGGATGAACGGTCCGGGCGTCATCGCCGCGAGCTCGCGCACCACGTCGTCGATGAACCTGTACGTGATCTCCTTGTCGTGGCAGACCGCGCTCCACCCGACGCGGATTCCCGTGTACAGTCCCGGCATCGGAGTGTTGGGCGACGGCACCGGAACCGGTCGGCTGCACCCCAACTCCGGATACGCGGCGATGGCGGCATTGGTGTGCGCCGGCACGTCGATCTCCGGCACCACGGTGATGAAGCGATCGGCCGCGTAGCGCACGATCTCCGCGTAGTCGGCCTTGGTGTAGTAGCCACCGGCCCCGCCGCCCACCTGGGTGCTCCCGCCGATGGTGGCGAGTCGCGGCCACGAGTCGATCTGGATGCGCCAGCCCTGATCGTCGGACAGGTGGAGGTGGAGCGTGTTGAGCTTGTAGAGCGCGAGGAGATCGACGAGCTGGTTGACCTCTTTGACCGTGAAGAAGTGCCGCGCCACGTCGAGCATGGCGCCGCGATAGGCGAAGCGCGGGCGGTCGATGATGCGACCAGCGGGGATCGTCCACTCCTTCGGCACGCCGGCGACGCTCTGCTCGGACTCGATTGCGGCGGGCAGCAGTTGCCGCAGCGTCTGCACGCCTCGGAACAGCCCGGCGGGTTCCGCGGCCACGAGGCGCACGGCGTCGGACGCAATGGTGAGGTCGTATCCCTCCGCCCCGAGGCTCGCATCGCCGCCGAGCCGCAGCACGATCGCGCCGGCTGGCACCGCGCCGTCCGCAGCCGACACGGGGAGTGGCAGTCCCGTGGCTGGGCGGAGGAGAGTCGCCATCCATGCCCCCACGCGCGCTGCATCGTCGCCACTCGCGGGCACGACGATCGTCGTCGTCGCAGTCAAGGCGAACGGCGGACCCTCCGCGGACGTCACGGAGGCGGGCGCCGGCACCAGGCGATGCGCGGTCAGCATGGTCAACGCGGACGTCGACTCCAGCGGCACGCGAGCCGGTGATGGCGCGGGCTCCGGCGCGCGCGCGGCGCCGCACGCGGTGATCGCGCATGCGAGGGTCAAGGCGGCGACTAGTTGCGCAGTCTGAACACGATGATGAAGCATGCTTGCCGGTCCTGGTTGTCGTCCGTGAGTGTGTGCACCATGGATGGGTGCCGTGGGAACGAACCCGCTGGCGTCCGACTCGTCAGCGCTGCCGTCGCGCAGTACTTGCCTTAACAATACGTGTGTTGAACTCTCGAACGTAGCGTTGGTGCGGCGCGTCGGTCGGGTACGCATCCCCCTTTCCGAACGGGTAGCTCGTTGCGCCATGGTACGGGAGCGGATGAACCGTGGTGCCGAACGCCGTGTTCAAGTCGGAGTCCTTGATCCAGCCGTCCGTGTATAACAGGAAGTCACGCGTCCAGCCGGGCGGTAGGGTCTTCGCGGAACTCGCGTCGAACTGAATGGTCGCCTCGTCGCCGGGACCCATGATCACGTACATGTCGTCGGGATTGCGGAGCAGCGGCAGCACGTCGCCGAAGCGGGTGAAGGCGCCCGTGATCGGCCGCCAGGGCGACTCCTTCGTCACGTCGTCGTAGGCGAACCAGTACGGCCCGTACCGGCCACCTTTTCGATATGTGCGCGAGAAGCCGCGAAAGTGGAGATCGGCCGACACCGGCGCGAGCGTGGTGGTCGCCACGGGGCTGCCTTCGAGCGCGCGCGCCACGAACGCCTGATCCCAGTAGATCTGCATGCTCGTGCGAATGCGGACCTGATGATTGGCGGTCGGAAACTTCCCGGCCAGATCCACAACGATCGTCTTGTCCTTCCCGGAGGGAAATCCGATGTCGGCGATCGCCGTCTGCCAGTTGCCGTGCGCATCACGGACGTCGAGCGAGGGAGCGGAGAGTCTGCTCGACGGTTGTTGCGACAGTCCGACGTTGATGCTGGCGTCGGTTGGATAGATCCATCCGCGCAGGAAGAGCTGCGTGTTCGGCGAGCCGGCGACGTCACCGAGATCCAGGATGAGATCGTGCGGCTGCACCACGCCCTGATACTGCGTGGGCACGAGGTTCGACACGTAGACGTCGTCTGCGTGACGCAACGCCGGCAGGACGTCGCGACCGCGTTCATCGGTCGCGGAACGTGGGACGATGCGGTCCGCCACCTGGAACAGGCGAAGCTTCACCGGCCCGGGAGGCACGAATCGCTCGTCGACGAAGACATCGACTGAATCGGGATGATCGACCGCGACGAGCGAGAGCTTGTCGGCGTATGCCGTTTCCCACAGCTCCTCGGTGAGCTGGATGACGTACCGTCCATCGCGCGGCTGGAGTGCGTCGCCCGGGATGCGAACGTATTCCTGCGACGCGCCCGCCGGCGCGAAGGCGCTCGTGCTGCCCATGAGCCCGAGCGGCATGCCCAGCGCGCTCCGCCACATGGCGTCGGTCACGAAGCGGAAGCTCGTGCCATCCCAGGTATACACGAACGCGCACGACCCCTTCAACGCCTCGCGCTCGACGACCTCCTGATCCGATCCAGGGAAGTAGATCGTCTGCGGAACGCCATTCGGCCATTCCACCCGCAGCACATCGGCCTTAAGGTGCGAGCCAAGCCCGAAATGCGTCGTGCGGCCAGTGGACACCCGCGTCTGACGAATCTCCCCCGCGCGCAGCTCCAGCCGCGCGCCGATGCCGAACGCGTTGTTCTTGCCGCTTCCCGTGCGAAGCGCCTTGAGCTCCACATTCACCGCGAAGTTGCTGTTGCCCTGTTCGTTGCGCAGCAGGCGCGCCGCGCCGACAGCATCGATGAGTGCGAGGTCCTCGTCGCCGTCGTCGTCGACGTCCGACACGACGATCGCCGCCGCCCCCGCGTCCCGAGCAGTGGGCGGGATCAGCGTCGAACGGTCGAGAAACATCCCCGAGCCGTCGTTCCTGAACAGGAAGAGGCGAGATGGAGTCGTACCGTGGGACGCGGACGTGCCCACGACGAGATCGAGCCACCCGTCATTGTCGTAGTCCACGAACGTCGCGCCAGCCGCCACCGTGCCACGGAGGGAAAGCATGGCTGCACTCGCGCGCCGATCTCGTGTGAACGTGCCGCGGCCATCGTTGCGCCACAGCGCCGATTCAGCGCCGCCCGCGGCCGCAACGAAGAGATCGAGCGAGCCGTCGTTGTCGTAGTCTCCCACCGTCGTCGTCGCCGACGCGCCGCGCTCGACGAGCCCGCTCGCGGCGGTGACGTCGGTGAATCGTTGCGCTCCTCCGTTCCGGAACAGCGCGGGGCCATTCCTGCCGCCGGAGAAGACAAGGTCCAGTCGTCCGTCGTCGTCGAAATCACCGTAGGCTGCGTCGCGCGCGCCGGCACCCACGAGGCCGAAGCTCGCGGTTGCGTCGGTGAAGGTGCCGTCGAGATTGTTCCGATAGACGGTGCGCTGACCTTCCCCGACGAGGAGCAGGTCGAGATCACCGTCGTGATCGAGGTCGATGAACAGCGCCTTCTGCGCGCCGCGAACGTCGGAAACGCCCGCCTTCGCCGTCACGTTCGTGAACGCCCCATTTCCGCCGTTCCGGAACAGCTGTCCCCGTGCGTCGCCGCCGATCGCGAAGAGATCGAGCCATCCATCGTTGTCGACGTCGGCGAAGGTGGCGTAACTCGCCCCCTGCGGAAGCGAGATGCCCGAGCGCTCCGTGACGTCCTGGAGGAAGCCGCCCTGCACTCGATAGAGCCGCGACACCGATCTGTTCGCTGCGGATGACCAGGTCGAGACGAACAGGGCATCGGCTCCGTTGCCGTACACGTCGCCGGCGGCGATCGCATGCGAGACAGCCCGCGTTCCCGGAGCAGGCGCCGCGCCCGACCGGTCAGAGGCAGTTGCCAGTCCCGCGTCGTCGGTCGCGTCGACGAATCGTGCCAGATCGATGGTCGCTCGCTCACGCCCGCCATGCAGCGAGATGAAATTGCGCGGCACGAAGGTGAGCACGGCCCGACCCGCGATCGGCCCTTCGGTCCATTGCACGTCGGCCAGCGACGCCTGATACGGTGCCGTCACCTCCACGAGCGCAAACAGGCGATCCAGCATCGCGCGCGATCGTTCGAGATCGCCGGTACGCAGTAACTGGATCGTGCTGTCCAGAAACGCTCGCGCCTCCGGTGGGAGGGCGGGAGGAATTCGCCTGACATCCTCGAGGTGCCGAACGGTGCTGTCCGCTTCGCCGATTCGCGCGAACGCGCGTGTGAGCATCAGGCGCGCGACGAGATTCGCGGGCGCGACGGCGAGCACCTCTCGCAGCCGCTGGCGGTACGCCCCGGCCGAGTCGCCACCCGGTTGCTGCGCCTCGAGCTCGGCGAGCGCATACAGCACGTGAGCGCTCTGCGCGGAGTCGCGGCGCAGACGCTCGAGCAGAGTGCGGGCGTCCGGTGAGCGCCCAGTGAGCGCATACACCCTGGCCAGTGCGAGTCCGCTCTCCGTGCTCGCCGGCGCCAGCTCGCGAGCACGCCGCAACTGCTTCTCCGCGTCCTCGTAGCGACCCGCCTGGAGGAACGTGAGGCCGAGATCGGCGTACCCTTCCGCATCGTCCGGCGCGAGCGTGGTGAGCTTCCGAAACTCGGCTTCTGCCTCCGCGAGCTGATTGCGGCGGAGATAGCTGAGTCCCAGCATCCGAGTGGTGTACAGCTCCTGGACGGACGCCGGCTCGGTCTGCCGGCACGCGGAACCGGTCGCGATCGTCACGGCACAGAAAGCAATGGCAAACGCTCGCCGGACCAGCTTGGTCATGCGCGCCTCATCAACGGGGTGATGGCAGGGCCAACCGCCAGGCACTCGGCGAAGGCGTGCGTTGCGATACGATACTCTCACGCCAGTTCCCCGACCAGCCTGCGGTCGCGATCGGCGAGTGACGTTGTTTCCGCGCGAGCACCGGCGGCATCGGAGATGTCACGCGGCTACCCTACCCGAAGCGAGGTGCGGCCGCTACTCTCCCCGACCGCCACATATCCACGGTTAACGGTCTGGGGTCGCGCCATCAAAACGTCCATCTTCGCGCGCCGCGTCAAGCGTGCCGCGCTCGTCGTGTGCTGCCTCGTGCCGATCGGCGCGGGCCGCCCCGCGCACTCACCGCAGTTCGCCCGATTCGTCGATCGCTACCTCGACGACTTCGCGAGGCGCCACCCCTCCATCGCGGCGGGCAACGGCCTGCACCAGCACGATGACCGGCTCGACGATTTCTCGGCGCGCGCCATTCAGCTGGAAGTCGCGGCGCTCGAGCGTGACCGCGCCCTCCTGGCCGGTTTCGATCCTTCGACCCTCTCGCCGGACCAGCGGGTCGACCGACGCATCCTCCAGGGTGTGATCGACGGATGGCTCCTCGAGCAACAGACCCTCGAGAACTGGCGTCGCAATCCCATGCTCTACGCATCGGCGCTCACGGACGGCATTCACAACCTGATGACCGTGGAGAGCGATCCGCCTGTCCTGCGGTTGCGGCGTGTCATCGCCAAGCTGGGTCAGGTACCTGCACTGCTCGCGGCGGCTCGCGCGAACATTTCCAACCCACCCCGGCTGTTCGCCGAGCGAGGCGCCACATTCATGCGGGGCGCGAGCGCGATGCTCGGAACGGATCTCGACCTCGCCTTCGCCGGCGTTGCGTCGGCCGTGCTTCGCGATTCGCTGCGACGGTCGGCGGACCGGGCCATTTCGCTCATTGACGCGTACGCGTCGTATCTCGAACAGGACGTGATCCCCACCGCCTCGGGCGATTTCACGATTGGCGGCGCCAACGTTGCGCGGAGGTACCGCGCCGAAGAACTGATCGACGTGCCGCTCTCCGACCTCGAGTCTCTGGGCGAGCGCGAATTGCTGCGCGAGCAGGCGGCCTTCCGCACCGCGGCCGAGCGACTCGCGCCGGGCAAGGATCCGCTCGAGACGTGGCGCTCGGTCCGGCGCGACCACCCGAAGCTTGGCGGCGTGGTGAACGCGACACGCCGCATCACCGATTCCCTGACACAGTTCGTCAGGCGTCGCGGTATCGCCTCCGTGCCGGCCGGCGAGCGCGTCGTCGTGCTGCCCGCGCAGCCGTTCGACCTGGGATTTGCATCGATGCACGCGCGGCCTCCGTTGGACAAGCCGTCGGTCAGAAGTGTCTTCTACATCACGGACGCGCGCGCCGACCTGCCCGTGGAGCAGCAGGACGCGTGGCTCGAGCGCTACAACTACGCGTCGCTCTCCAACACCGCCGCGCACGAAGCGATGCCGGGCCACTGGCTGCACTCCATCTACATGCGCCGCACGCCGGGCAAGATACGCCGCATCTGGATCGGCCTGAATCCCTTTCCGCAGCCGTCGTCGGGACAGGATGGTTGGGCGCACTATGCCGAGCAGATGGTACTCGACGAAGGATTCGGCGAGGGAGATCCGCGCTTGCGACTGGCGCAGGTGAGCGACGCGCTCACGCGCATCTGCCGCCTGCTTTCCGGCATCAGGCTGCACACCAGGGTGTGGACGCTCGACGACGCGCAGCGGTGCTTCGAGCAGCAGGCCTACGTCGCGGCGCCCGCGGCGAAGCGCGAGGCGGAACGTGGCGCGTACGATCCGACCTACGGCGGATACTTTCTTGGCAAGCGCGGCCTCATCACCCTCCGCGACGATTTCGCCCGGCAGCGAGGCTCGGCGTTTTCGCTTCGCGCATTTCACGAGCGCATCATGACGAACGGCATCGCGCCGATCTGGGCGCACCGGCAGCTGATGCTGCCGGGCGACACCGCTGCAGTGATCCGTTGATGGCGCCGGCACGGAGGACGATCGCGCGTGGCGAACCGGTGAAGGTGGGCGTGCTTGGCGCCGGTGCGTGGGCAGAATTCGCGCACCTGCCAGGCTATCGGCGGGATCCGCGCTGCACGCTCGTCGCCATCGCCGATCCCAGCGTGGAACGCGCCCAAGCGTTCGCGACGAAGTTCGATATTCCGCATGTCTACGCGTCGCATGAAGAGCTCATCGCGCGGACGGACATCGACCTGGTCGACGTGTGCACGCCCAGCGCGACGCACTTCGAGTTGAGCTGGGCGGCACTCCGCGCCGGCAAGCACGTGCTCTGCGAGAAGCCGGTGGCGTATGATTTCACCGAGACCCGCCGCGCCGCCGAACTGGCTCGCACGATGGGCGTGAAGACGAAGCTGGGCTTCACCTTTCGCTACAGCCCGGCGATGCAATACATGAAGGAGCTCATCGCCGCCGATTATCTGGGCACTCCATTCATCTTCAATGGCTACGAGCAGAACTCACAATGGCTCGATCCGACGAATCCCCTCCGGCAGGTGGATCACACGGCTGAGCAGTCGGTGATCCAGGTGTCGTCCCTGGAGGGATACGGTGCTCCCATCATGGATCTGGCGCACCTGTTCATGGGCAGCCGCTTCCGCGAGGTCGTTGGAACGATGCGCAACTTCATTCCGGAGCGCGTCGTGCGCGCCACGGGCACGATGATGCGAATGAACATCGACGACGGCGACATATTCATCGGTGACTTCGAGAGCGGAGCCTTCGGATCCATTCAGACAAGCTTCGTCACGGTGGGAAATTATCCCGGCCTCGAGGCGAGAGTGTACGGCAGCAAGGGTGCCCTCATCTGCCGCCTCGTCGAAGAGAACGGCATTTGTGAGTCGCTCAAGGGCGCGACAGCGGACCAGGTGGAGTTCCGGGAGCTCGAGATCCCTGCGCGGTTCTATCCGCCCGGTGGCAGCAAGCAGGAGTCGTGGCGATCGCTGTTCTATGCCAATCTCATCAGCTCGTTCATCTCCGAGATTCTCGACGACTCACTCGGGAATGAGGGCAACTTCGAGGATGGCGCGCACGTGCAGGAGCTCATCAACGCAGTCGAGCGTTCGTGCAGGGAGCGCCGCTGGGTGTCGATCCCGCTCGCCCGGTGAGCGATACGCTGGACCGGTTCTTCGAGCACTACTTCAGGCGACGTCCGGTGAATGCCACCTTCACCGGCGTGCACCGCTACGACTCGCTGCTTCCCGATTGGTCGGCCCGCGGTCTGGCAGCGCAGCGCGCCGAGATGGTCGCACTGCACGCGGAGCTCGCGGCAGCGCACCCGGTCCCGCCATCGGAGACGGGATACGGCGACGACGTCGTCTCGCTCGACGCCGAACTCGCGCGGGCGTTTCTCGAGATTCAGCTCGCCGAGGATGCCGGCCTGCATGGCGTGCGCAGCAATCCTGCGCTCTGGGCCGGGGAGGCGGTATTCTCCATCGTCTCGCTGATGATCCGTGACTTCGCACCCTTCATCGACCGGGTCGACCTCGCCACTGCCCGGCTCGAGAGATTGCCGGCATTCCTGGACGAGGCGGTGGAGTCGACGAAGGAACACGCCTTTCCGGAATCGTGGACCACTCGGGCACTCCGTGACTGCCAGGGCGCATCCATCCTGCTCACGCGGGGAATCGACCGATGGCTGGCGTCTGGCGTCTGCGCCCCCTCCCAAGCGCTGCTCCTGCGCCATGCCGCTGATGGAGCGAGTCACGCCGTCGAGCGCTTCGCGTCGATGGTGCGCGCGCACGCCGCATTGCCCGATGACGCCGCCGCCTGCGGGCCCGTTCTCTACGATCTCCTGCTGAGGCGCGGTCACATGTGCCACCGCTCGCGAGGCGCGTTGCTGGCCGATGCGCGAGTCCAGCTCCGCGCTCAACAGGCGCGTCTCGACGTCATGTCTCGCGAACATTCGGACGGGTGGCCGGGTGTGCAGGCGTGCCTCGCCGCCTTGCATCCTGCACCCGACGACTACCTCGAGTCGTTCGCGCGCACGTGGGCGGCCTGCCGCCAAACGGCGCTCGCTCATGACGTGGTCACCTGGCCCGATTGGCCGCTTCGCTACACGACCATCCCCGAGTGCACGCGCGATGCGGCGCCGTTTCTGTACTATCTGTTCTACCGCGCACCGGCGCCGTTCGACGCCTACGACGTCCACGAATACGTCGTGCCGCCCCTGCCGGCAGGGGACACCGCGGCACACCTTCGCACCTGGAACAGCGCCGCCATCACGCTCAATCACGTCGTCCACCATGGCGCGGTGGGTCATCACGTTCAGAACTGGCATGCCTATCACCGCGCGGCGTCGCGCGTCGGAACCGTTGCGGCCGTGGACTGCGCCAATCGTATCGGGATGTTCTGCGGTGGCACGATGGCGGAAGGCTGGGCATGTTATGCCACGCAACTGATGGATGAGCTGGGATTCCTCTCCCCGCTCGAGCGGGTCTCGGAGCAGCATTCCCGCGTCCGCTTCCTCGCGCGCGCCATCGTTGACATGAGCTTTCACGAAGGGTCGCTTTCGTTTCATGACGCCATCGCGCTCTTCGCCACCGAGACGGGAATGGATTCCTCCATGGCGCGAGCCGAGGTGGTGAAATGCTCAATGTTTCCCGGGACGGCGATCATGTACTGGCTCGGCACGCAGCACATCCTCGAGCTGCGTGCGGAGCACCGGCGGACTCAGGGTTCCGCATTCACGCTGCGCGCATTTCACGATGAGTTGCTCGGGTACGGCTCCCTGCCCGTGCCGCTGGTGAGCCGGCTGATGCAGGCCAGATTGTCATGAAGCGTCTGCTCTGCTGTGCAGCGCTGGCGCTTGCATCATGTGGCGAGGGCGCCGGTCGCCAAGGCGCCTCCAATGCGTTGCTCATCGTGGGGTACGACCGGGAGCCCGATACGATGAACCGGTACGCGACCCACATTCTGGAGGACATCCAAACCTGCGTCATCGAAGGGCTGGTGACCACCGACGAACACATGAACGTCGTTCCTGTGCTCGCCGCGGAGCTTCCCACGCTGGCGAATGGCGGCGTGGTCATGACGTCGGGCGGCGGCATGGACGTCACCTGGAAGCTTCGACCGGGCGTCAGGTGGCACGACGGCCGTGCGCACACCTCCGCCGACGTCAAGTTCACCGCGGACGCGATGATCTCCGGCGAGTGGAAGCCCGAGAGCACCGATGGCTTCGATCGCATCCGCTCGGTCGACACGCCGGACTCACTCACGGCGGTGGTGCATTACAGGGAAGTGTACGCGCCCTATCAGATGCAGTTCCTGCGCGGTACGCTGCCGAAGCATCTGCTCGAGGGGCGCGACATCGACAAGGCTACCGACTACAATCGCAGCCCGATGGGCACCGGGCCGTACCGCGTCGCGGAATGGAAGACCGGCGAATACGTGCTGCTGGAGAAGGCACCACACTACTGGCGCGGTGCGGCATTCCCGAAGATCGACCGCATCCTCTTTCGATTCCTCGCCAACACCACGACGCGGATCAATCAGCTGAAGGCGGGCGAGGTGCACCTCGTGCCTCTCGTGCCATGGGACAAGGTCCGCGAGTTGAAGGCCGTCCCCTCGCTGCGCCTCAATCAGGTGCTGGGCAACGGGTACGAGCACGTCACCCTCAATCAGCGCCACTTTCCGCCCTTCTCCGACGTGCGCGTGCGCCGAGCGCTCGCGCACGCCATCGATCGCGAGCTCCTGGTGCGCACGATCCTCGACGGGCTCGTGACCACCGTGAACGGGCCGATCCAGCCTCTCTCGTGGGCCTACGAGCCGAACGTCGCGTCCTACGCGTTCGACCCCGCCATGGCGAGGACGATGCTCGACGACGCCGGCTGGCGCGCTGGACCCAACGGCGTGCGCAGCAAGGAGGGGAGATCGCTGGCATTCACGATCATCACGCAGGCCGGGTTCGCCATCCGCGAGAACGTCGCGCAGGCCATCCAGAAGCAGTTCAAGGATGTCGGCGTCGACGCGCAGGTGAAGTTGATCGATGGCACCTCCATCAGCTCCGTGTGGTTCAGGGGCGACTTCGATGCGATGCTCCACTGGTGGCAGCAGGGCGCCGACCCGGAGATCACCACCTTCTTCGCCGCCGACAAGATTCCCCCCGCCGGTCGCAACATCGACTACCTCGAGGACGCGGAGCTGACCCGGCTGCTGTACGCGTCGGATCGAACGGTGGATCGCGCGAAGCGCCGCGAGCTCCTGCAACAGGTCCAGCGACGCGTCGCGACGCTGGTGCCGGAGCTGTTTCTCTACAACACGTCCAAAATTGACGCCGTGCCGGCGACGCTCCGGCAGTTCAAGGGCAATCCGAGCAACGCCGGACCGTTCTGGAATGTGCACGAGTGGAACATCGTGAGCGGCGCGCCGTGATGCCGGCTCGCCCGCACTGAGGTGAGCGGCGTGTTGTCGTTCGCCAGCCGTCGCGCGTTGCAGGTGGTGCCGTTACTTCTCATCGTGTCACTCCTGGTCTTCGCGCTCATCCACGCTGCGCCGGGTGGACCGCTGTCGCTGTATCTCGACAACCCGAACGTGCGCCCGCAGGACATCGAGCGGCTGCGCCGCCAGATGGGACTCGACCGTCCGCTGGCGGCACAGTACCTCGCGTGGCTCCGCGCCTTCATCGTCGGCGACTGGGGCTACAGCTACGCCGATGGACGGCCAGTCATGGACCGCCTGCTCGAGCGGGTTCCCGCCACGCTCCAGCTCATCGGCATCTCTTCATTCGTCGCCGTCATCGTGGCGACGATCGTGGCGCTCGTGTCGTCCGTGCGGCGCGGCTTCGATCGCGCGGCCACGATCGGCGCCGTCGCCGGCATCTCGCTCCCGGTCTTCTGGTTGGGGCTCGTGCTCCAGCTTGTCTTCGCCAATGCGCTCGGCTGGCTGCCGTCGTCGGGTCGCTCGACGTTCGGCGGCTCCGGCACACTCGATCGCCTGGCGCATCTCGTCCTGCCCGCCGCCGTTCTCGCGGTCGCCCACGCGGCGGCGTGGTCGCGGTACCTCCGGTCGTCCATGCGGCAGGCGCTCGCCGAGCCATTCATCATCGGCGCGCGAAGCCGTGGCGTGCGCGAGGGACGCATCGTCACGCGACATGCGTTCCGCAATGCGCTGCTGCCCTTCGTCACGGTCGTGCTGCTCGACGCGTCGATGATGGCGTCAGGCGCGGTCGTCACCGAGAGCGTGTTCGCGTGGCCCGGCGTCGGCGGCCTCTTCACCGAGGCGCTCGCCAAGCGCGACTACACCGTGCTCATGGCGTTTCTGATGTGCGGCTCGGTGGCGGTCGCGATGCTCAACCTGGTGGCCGATGTCGTCGTGCACACGCTCGACCCGCGCACGCGCGGCGAGACATGAGCGGCGTACATCGCACGGGGCGCGTCACGGCACTGGTTGCCGCGGCCGGCCTCGCGCTGCTCATCGTTCTCGCGCTCCTCGCGCCCTACGTCGCACCGTACGGCGTCGACGTCATCGACCTCGCGCAGCGGCGCGCGGCGCCTTCCGTGCGACACTGGTTCGGGACGGACGAACTGGGACGGGACCTGCTCACTCGCGTGCTCTTCGGCGCGCGCGTCTCGCTCGCGATCGGGCTCGTCTCGGCAGCACTGAGCGCCGCAATCGGCGTCACGGTCGGCGCACTCGCCGGCTACGTCGGCGGTGCCACGGATGCGATGCTGATGCGGAGCACGGACGCGATGCTCTCGGTGCCACGACTTCCCCTGTTGATGATCGCGGCGGCCGTACTCGCACCGGGCGTCCCATTGCTCATCGTACTCGTGGGCGCCGCCGGCTGGATGGAAACCGCCCGCGTCGTCCGGGCCGAAGTGCAGTCGGTGAAGACGCGGGATTTCGTCGTCGCGGCGCGAGCGCTCGGCGGTTCCGCGCCACGTGTCGTGGTGCGCCACGTGCTGCCCGGCGTGCTCCCGACTGCCGCGGTGTCGCTCACACTCGCCGTGGGACGCGGCATCCTGCTGGAGAGCGCGCTCAGCTTCTTCGGCGTGGGCGTGCAACCTCCCGCCGCGAGCTGGGGCAACATGCTGTACCAGGCGCAGACGACCATGAGTAGCGAGCCGTGGCTCGCCCTCGTGCCCGGCGCCTTCATCTTTCTCACGGTCCTCTGCTGCAACATGCTCGGCGACGCACAGTTCAGGAGTCGAGCGCTCGCGTCGTGACGCGGTGCGGGGGATTCAGTACTGTCGCTCGCGGTCGACGATCCAGCGCGGCTGCTCTCCACGCTCCAGCGCCGCGAGGCATTCCAGGAACCCAGTCGCTGCACCTTCGTTCGTCGTGACGCCCGAGATGTGCGGCGAGATCATCACTCGCGCATCCGTCCACAGCGGCGAGTCCACCGGCAGCGGCTCGGTTTCGAAGACGTCCAGCGCGGCGCCGCGCAGCCAGCC
>JBDSSY010000094.1:0-3711 GCA_039928585.1 Gemmatimonadaceae bacterium
CATCGTGACCCACCATGCGCCGCACCACGACGTCGATGTGCGGTGCATGGCGCGTCCACAGCGCCCGCATCGCCCCTTGGTCGCCATCGATGGCGCGCTGTACGGTGAGCTGTTCGTTCTCCATGGCGTCCGGAAAATTTGTCACGGGAGCGGGGACAAGGGTTGCCATCCGTACGGCCCCGTCGCCCGCGGTGCTTCAGTGAGCCTGTGCTTGGTCGGCCAGGTCGGCCACGCCCCCCCCCGGATCATGCCTCACGGGGGCATCCCAGCGAGCCCATCCTATGTCGTGACGCCACAACCTCTTGCTCGTCGTAGGAACAGATGACATAATGGGCCGGCACAGCCAGTCTGCGCGCTGGAACCTGTTCCGACCCACGCTGTATTGATCCTACCGGGCCCTGCAGTTTATTCCCCAGGCCCGGTTTTCCCTTTTCACATGAGCACGCTTCCTGCTTAGCGTACCCGGCAGTACCGGGTACCCCCTCGGCAGATCACGAGGAGTTCCGCGTTGTTGAACCTGCTGTTCGCCGCCGCGAATCTGTTCCACCCGCTCGGCCCGGCCGTGCTCGATCGCGACGGCCTCCCGGCCAAGTCGCCGAGCGCGGTGGGAATGAGTGCGTCTCGCCTGGCGACCATCAATCGGGTCATCGAACGCGGGATCAAGGCGGGCGGCTACCCCGGCGCGGCGGTGGTCGTGGGCCGAAAAGGCGCCGTGGTCTGGGAGAAGGGTTTTGGACGGGTGGGCTGGACCCCGGACGCCAGTCGTGTCGAGGCCGACCGCACCCTGTACGATCTTGCGTCGCTCACGAAGGTGGTGGGCACCACGGCCGCCGTGATGATCCTGTTCGACGAGGGCAAGATCCGGCTGGATGATCCGGTCGTGAAATTCCTGCCCGAGTTCACGGGCGGGGGGCGCGAGCTGGTGACCATCCGGCTGCTGCTCGAGCATCGCTCCGGGCTGCCGGCGGGTCGTGATCTGTGGCGCATTGCGCACAGCGCGGCCGAGGCGCGCGCGGCCGTGCTCCAGACCCCACTCGTCGCGCCGCCGGGCCAGTCCTACGAATATTCCGACCTGGGCGCCGATGTCCTCGCGTTCATGGTGGAAGCGGTCACGAACCAGCCACTGGATCAGTTTCTCGACGCTCGCGTGTTCTCGCGGCTGGGAATGAAGGACACGCATTTCCGACCTGAGGCGTCGTTGCGTGGTCGCATCGCTCCGACGGAGCTCACGCCCCCCCGCGGGTATCCGCTGCGCGGCGAGGTGCACGACGAGAATGCGTATGCGCTGGGCGGTGTGGCCGGACATGCGGGGCTGTTCAGCACCGCCAGCGACCTCTCCATCTTTGCGCAGATGCTGCTGAACGGCGGAACGTTCGCCGGTACGCGGATCATCGCCGACAGCACGGTGGCGCTGTTCACCAAGCGCGCGGCGGGCACGCGGGCGCTGGGTTGGGACACCTGCGCGGGCGAGTTCGGCTGCGGCAAGTACATGAGCGCCAATGCCTACGGACATACCGGATTCACCGGCACCTCGCTCTGGATCGATCCTGATCGGGACATGTTCGTCGTGCTGCTCACCAATCGGGTACATGCGGCGAAGGCACGTCGCCCGGCGAAGGTCATCAGCGACGTCCGCGCCGATCTGGCCGATGCCGCTGCGCTTGCGGTGACGGACATGCGCGGTGGTCCGCTGAGCATGCCGAGGTCTTTTCGCGCCGATCGCGCGGTGGGATGGAACCGGCCGGACGTGAAGGTCTCGCGTGCGAAGGCGGTCAAGGCGAGGCGGGCTGCGGCTGCGCGCGCTCGTGCCCGCGCGAAAAGCAAGGCGACTGCACGCCGGTCCGCTGCGACGTCGAAGAAGAAAAAGGCGTCGTCCAGGCGCTAGCGGGAGTCGCCGTCGCTGGTGATACTCCGAGAGTCCCGTCCGGAGCACCACCATGTCCACCGAGTTGCCCATCACGCCGCGTCACTCGACGACTTCACACGTCGTTCCCGCTCCTCAGGCTGACGGCGCGGATGAATCCGAAGGCGCAGCGAGAGTGGTCGTGAAGGCCGACGCGCCCGGCGACATTCCCGTCGTGGCACCGGGCAGCGGTGCCGCGTTCGCCGACGTGAGCCTCGAGCAGGCGCGGCTCGCGCTTCGCAAGGTCAAGGATCCCGACCTCAACCTGAACATCGTGGATCTCGGCCTCGTCTACGACGTACGCGTTGCGGATGGCAACGTGGAGGTCGACATGTCGCTCACTTCGCCCGGCTGTCCGAGCGGTCCCGAGATCATGGGTGACGCCGAGCGCATGTTGAAGGCCTTGCCGGGTGTGGGCTCAGTGACGGTGAATCTTGTATGGTCGCCGTTCTGGACCCCGGACCGTATCGAGCCGCGGGTGAGGGCGTATATGGGACTGTGAACGGCGGGGCGGCAGTAAATCAGTCGTCAGTCCGCGTACGGCGAGTTTTCAGTGACCGCGGTTTTCAGTGCCGTTTTCTTGCGATGCGGTTCGAGCGCCGCGACGAACGCCTCGGCAAGCTCGTTCGCCTGCCACCTGCGAAGCTCCGTAACCTCCAGTACTTCCTCCACGGAGGTGGGGTTTCGGCGCGCCACCGCCTCCATCCTGTCGCGAGAGCACAACACCCCTGCGTCGAGCGTGAGCCGCTTCGCCGCGTGGTCGCGCGCCGTCTTGAGTGCGCTCACGCGCGCGTCGAAGTCGGCGTCGCGATCCCATCGGGCGGCCTTCGGAAAGCGGGGTAGCTCCGACTCGGGTACGGCGAGTCCGCGAGTCACCGCGTCCAGCAGCTCGCCGCCACGCTGATCGAGGATGCCACGCGGCATCCCCTTCAGCTTCGCGAGCGCATCACGTGTCGACGGGTACGTGCGCGCGATGTCGAGCAGCTGCTCGTTGCCGATCACGCGAAAGGTCGCGCGATCGAGCTGCCGGGCGACTCCGTCACGCCAGGGCACCAACTCCCGTAGCACCGCGAGCTCGCGGCGGTTGAGATCGCGCGCGCCCTTGAGCTTGAGGAACCCCATGCCCGGTTCCTCGTCCGCCCAGCGCGTGCCTTCGAGTAGCGCGAACTCCTCGCGCGCCCATGCCATCCGACCCATGCGCTCCAGCTCGGCCGACATCATGTCCTTCAACTCGAGCAGGTATCGCGTGTCCTGCGCCGCGTAGTTCAGCATGTCGGCGGTGAGCGGACGCATGGACCAATCGGCGCGCTGATGCTTCTTGTCGAGCTTCACGCTGAAGAACCGCTCCAGCAGCGCCGCCAGCCCGAACGCCGTATAGCCCAGCAGCTGCGCCGCGATGCGGGTGTCGAAGATGTGCCTGATCTTCCAGCCGTAATCCTGCTCGAGCAGCCGGAGGTCGTAGTCGGCATCGTGGAACACGACCTCCACCGACGGATCCTCGAGCAGCGCGCCAAGCCCGGCGGGTCGTCCGATCGGCAGGGGATCGATCACCGCGTGCGTGTCGCGTGTGGACAGCTGCAGCAGGTAGATGCGGTCGACGAAGCGATGAAAGCTCGCGCCCTCGGTATCCAGTGCGATTTCGCGCGCGCCGGCGATCGCCGTCGTCAACTTCTCGACGGCAGACACGGAATCGAGATAGACGAACGACGGTGCGTTCGCGCGGTCGGCCACGCTGGTCCTCGCTCTGTTGTCGGATCGGGCAACGCGGTAATGTAGCGCGTCGCGCCATCGCGTCACGCGCTCGTCCA
>JBDSSY010000095.1:0-16939 GCA_039928585.1 Gemmatimonadaceae bacterium
GTGCTTCACGAGTTGAACGCGCGAGGTCTGCGCTCCGATCGATCGAGCATCGAGATATTCGATCGAGCGTGGCGCATGTTGCGGATGCGTCGAGTGCTCGCAGAAACGTCGGGAGGGTATCTCGTGCTGCCGCGCGGGCGTGCGCTCGTCAGCTACTACGCCAACAGCGTGGCGCATCTGCTCGGACCGTTCGTGGAGGCGGTGCAGGCGCGTGATGCCCTGCCGCTGGAATCGACACTACGGGCGGCGACGGTGCGCGCATGATCCGACAGCGCGCCGGGGGTTGACCGTGATCCGTCCCGCGCGGAGAATCGTCCGCTCGTTCTCGCCCGTTGCTCGCCGCCCTCGGCGAATGCCACCCCACTGACGGGGCATGTTTGAATTGACAGCTTCCGGGCCGGGGGATAAGATGGTCAGCGATCAGTGAGTAACCAAATGTTTCGCATGACAGGATGCATCAGCGGCAGGAGGTTGGAAGGCCGTCTCCCGGACGTCGTCGATTCCCCAGCCTCTCTGCCGTGACTCCCGGTCGCGAGCGCCGTTTTCGCTCGTGATGGGCGTGTGTTCCCTCTCGCCAGTCGGCCGCGCGCTCGTGGCGACGCGACGCGGCACTCCGACCTGTATGACTGCACGCACGCGGTGTCCCTCCAACATTGCCCGAGGGACTCGCTACCGATTGCCACGATCAGCCCGAGTGCAACTGCGCGGGCGGTACAATCCAGACTCAATCTCCACCAGAACCCGGTGCACCTCGTCATGAAAACCAGAGTAGCCGTCATGTCGGTGATGGGAATGTTCCTCCTCGCCGCGCAGGCCATCGCACAGCAAAAGATGGTGACCGGCAAGGTCACCGACGAAATGGTGTCGCCGGTGGCCGGGGTGTCGGTCGTCATCAGGGGTACGACCACAGGCACCTACACCAACGACGCCGGCAATTATTCCATTCGCGTCGCTGCGGGTCAGGTGCTGCAGTACCGTTTCATCGGAACGCTTCCAGTGGAACGCACGGTCGGCGCCGACAACGTCATCAACGTCCAGCTCAGACGAACGGCCACCAACCTCGATGCCGTCGTGGTGACGGCGTTGGGCCAGACCACGGCACAGCGCTCGCTCGGAACCGCACAGCAGAGCGTCATCGGTGCTGATATCGCGCAGACCCAGCGCGAGAATTTCGTCAACTCGCTGCAAGGGCGCGTCGCCGGTGTCGAAGTGACCAGCACCTCGGGCGTGCCGGGCGCGTCGTCGTCCATCACCATCCGGGGTGTCAGCTCCATCAGCAGCAGCAATCAGCCGCTGATGATCATCGATGGTCTCCCCATGGACAACAAGACGCTCAACTCGGGCGTGCTGGCGTCGGATGCTCCCGGTTCGCAGACGGCGTTCAACAACCGAGGGGTGGACTTCACGAACAGAGCCGCCGACCTCAATCCGGAGGACATCGAGTCGCTCGTCGTGTTGAAGGGACCGGAAGCCTCCGCGCTGTACGGCATCGATGCGGCGAACGGCGCGATCGTCATCACGACGAAGCGCGGAAAGGCGGGCACGGGTGGACTGGACTACAGCAACAGCTTCAGGATCGAGAGCACGAGGGCGCGGACGGAGCTGCAGCGGACGTATTCCCCGAGTGCCGCTGGCAACACGACCTTCCAGTACTTCGGCGCTCCGTATCCGGACGGAACGACATTCTTCGACAACATCGACGGCTTCCTGCAGACCGCCCTGACACAGAAGCACAACCTGTCGTTCAGCGGTGCGGCGCCCGACAACCGGATGAACTATCGGGTCGCCGGGTCGTCCACGCGGCAGTCCGGCGTCGTCCCGGGGTCGCAGCTCAACAAGATCAACCTGACCGGTGCGTCGCAGGCACAAGTCCTCCCGTGGCTCCGCGCCGATCTGTCGATGGGCTACACGTACGCGAGCAACGACCAGTCGTTCAAGGGAGAGGGCGGGCCGCTGATCGGCCTGCTCGTCTGGCCGCAGACGGATGACGCCAAGGCCTACCTCACGCCGGCAGGCATCCGGCGCCGGCTGTTCCTGAGCGCGGCGTCCGAGACGGACAACCCCTACTTCAACGTCGAGAAGAACAAGATCAACTCCAGGAACAACCACATCATCGCCAACGTCGGGCTGGTGCTGACGCCGTTCTCCTGGGGAAATCTGCGGACCAACATCGGCACGGACAGCTACACCAACCAGAACCTGCTGCTGCGCCATCCCGAAAGCGCGTTCGCCAGTGCGTTCAACGGCGTGATCGACCAGGCGAACGACATCACCCGCAACATCAACGCGCAGACGCTGCTCAATTTCAACAGCCGCGCGCTCACGAAGACGCTCTCGATCAGCGGGCTCCTCGGCAACCAGATCTCCGACAACAAGTCGACGACGGATGCACTGAAGGGCCAGGACTTCCTGGACCCGAACTTCGTCTCGGTCAACAACACGAACCTGCGCACGAACCGGACGACGATTGCGCAGCGTCGCCTCATCGGCATGTTCGGCAGCGCCACGATCGATTACCGGAAGTTCCTGTACCTGACGGCGACGGGCCGCAACGATTTCACCTCGACGATTCCGGAAGACAAGAACTCGTTCTTCTACCCCTCCGTGTCGGCGAGCTTCATCTTCTCCGACGCGTTTCCCGCGGTCGGCCGCATCATGACCGGAAAGCTCCGCGCGGCGTACGCGGAAGTGGGCAAGGATGCGCGGCCGTACGCCTATCGGCCATCACTCGAGTTCAAGACGACAGCGAACGGCGGCTACGGGTACGGATTCACCGGGCCAAATCTCGGTCTCAAGCCGGAATTCGCCCGTTCGTACGAGATTGGAACTGAGCTGAGCTTTCTCGACGATCGACTCGGTATCGATGCGACCGTATATCGGAAGCAGACCAAGGACCAGATCGTCAACGACATCCGCGGCAGTTACGCCACCGGCTTCATTCTGTTCAACCTCAATGGCGCCGTCACGCGGAATCAGGGGCTTGAGCTCACGGTTCGGGGCACGCCGGTGCGGCGGTCCAGCTTCTCGTGGGACATGCTGGCCAACTTCGAGAGCGCGCGGGGCAAGGTGCTCGCCCTGCCGAATGCGCTGCCGGAGTCGTACGTGTCGGATACCTGGCTGTTCGGAAACGTTCGCAATGGGACCGCGCCCGGCCTCTCGACCCGCTCGTTGACCGGAACGTTCTATGTCCGGAACATGCAGGGCGCGCTCCTCATCGACCCGACGACCGGACTCCCCATCCGCTCCACCACGTTCATCGACGCCGGGTACGACCGCCAGCCCGATTACACCATCGGACTGTCCAACACGTTCAGGTTCAACCGTGTCTCGCTCAACTTTCTCCTCGACATCCGGAAGGGCGGCGACGTTTTCAACGCCACCGAGCAGTACCTGACTGCGCGCGGATTGAGCCTGCGGACGCTGGACCGGAACACGCCGCGTGTGATCGACGGCGTCCTGCGCGACGGCAAGGAAAACACCGCCACTCCCACGGTGAACAGCATCGTGGTCGTGCCGAGCGTCCAGACGAACTACTACACGAACATCAGCGAAGAGCTGTTCATCGAGAAGGACATCAACTGGCTGCGACTCCGGGACGTGACGGTGAATTACGTCGTGCCCGAGCGCTTGCTCGCGAACGCCAGTGTCTTCGTGACGGGCACGGACCTGTTCCTCTTCTCCAACTATTCCGGGCTCGATCCGATCGTCAATGGCAATTCCGCGGCGGTCGGTGGTTCGGGGGCGGCTGGGATCGACTACGGCAACTTCCCGATTCCCCGCGGCCTGAACTTCGGCATCCGGATGGGGTTCTGACGATGCCATGGCCACTCGGAATTCGAAGCGCCGCATCGCGCCTCCCGTCGGCAGACGCACGCCGCCGCGCGATTCGACCAACACCGCTCACTGAAAAAAAATCGATGAACAGACGATATGCTCTTTTGCTTGCCGGGTGCCTCACCCTGCTCGGCGGATGCGACAAGTTCCTGGATGTCAACACGAATCCGAACGCCCCGCAGACCGTGTCGACGAATCTGTATCTCGCGCCGATGCTGCACTGGATGGTGACGTCGCCCCAGTTCGACGGCCGTTTCGTGGGACGGTACACGCAGCAGTGGACGCTGCCCACGACGGCCCTGACGACGTGGGACAGGATGGGCTACGACCCCACGAGCGACAACGGTGGACAGCAGTGGCGCGATGTCTACTGGACGCTGGGGCAGAATCTGGTCGACATGACGACGAAGGCGGAGGCCGAGCAGCGCTGGGACGTGCTCGGCGTTGGCCTGATCCTGAAGGCGTGGGGCTGGCAGGCGACGACGGATCTGCATGGCGAGATCATCGTCAAGGAAGCGATCGATCAGTCGAAGTTCAGCTTCAACTACGACAGTCAGGAGTACGCATATCAGGAAATTCAGCGGCTCCTGAAGCTCGCGATCGAGAACCTGGCGAAGACGGACGGCGCCGTCGACCAGGCGTATCTCGCCAAGACGGACAAGATCTACGGCGGCGATCGCGCGAAGTGGACGAAGCTGGCGAACGGGATGTTGGCGCTCAACCTGAATCATTACTCGAACAAATCATCGTACGCACCAGCGGCAGTGATCGCCGCGGTCGATCGGTCGTTCACCGGTAACGCCGACAATACGCTGCTCACGTATCCGAACACGAACAACGACGATATCAGCTTTCTCGGTCGCACCCGAGGCAATTTCCAGACGTACCGGCAGACCCAGTTCGTCCTCAACCTGATGAACGGCACGCAGTTCGGCGGAGTCGTCGATCCGCGGATGACCCGGATGCTGTCGCCGTCACCGGATGGCCAGTATCGTGGTCTGGATCCGAACGTCGTGGGCTTCGGGGCGCTCGATTCGCTGCGACGGCCGAACAATTTCTACGGCTTCGTCGGCGCGGGTGGATTGCAGGTGCCCGGCCGCTACCTGTTCGACGACAAGGCCAAGATGCCGGCCATGACGTACTCGCAGTTGCAGTTCATCAAGGCCGAAGCGGCGTTCAGGTTGGGGGATCTGGCGAAGGCGTGGGACGCGTATCGCAACGGGGTGTCGGCTCACATCGATTTCGTGAATCAACGCAATAGCGACAACGGTCAGTCGCCGACGCAGATCACGGCTGCCGAGAAGGCTGCCTTCCTCGCTTCCCCGGAGATCATTCCGGCACCGGCCGCGCTGACGTTGACGCACATCATGACCCAGAAATACATCGCGCAATGGGCGTGGGCACACAATGAACTCTGGATGGACATGCGTCGCTATCACTATACGGACATCGATCCGGCGAGCGGCAGGCAGGTCTTCCCGGGATTCACGCCGCCGACCAACCTCTATCCTGACAACGCCGGGAAGGTCGTCCAGCGGATCAGGCCGCGATACAACTCGGAGTACGTCTGGAACCGGCCGGGCCTCGAAGCCATCGGCGGACTCGCGCTGGACTATCACACGAAGCCGTTGTGGATCACTCAACCGTAATCGCGTCATGAATCGATTCAGATCTCTTGCGGTGCTGTTGTGCGCCGCCATGCTCTCCTCGTGCGAGAAGAACGGCGTTCAGGAGCTCATGACCACCGCTCCCGCTGCTCGTATCAAGTTCTTCAACTTCGGAGTGAACGCGCCGGGCGTGAACTTCTACGCGAACGACGCGAAGATGACGGCGATCGGCTCCGCAACTGGAACCGAAGCGGTCATCGGAACGGCGTATGGGTCGGCGGCGTCGGGCGGCTTCTACTCTGGAATCGCGCCGGGGCAGTACACGCTGTCCGGGCGGATCGCCGCCGCGACGGACAAGGACCTGGCGATCTCGAACGTGGCGACGACACTCGCCGACGGGAAATTCTATTCGTACTACCTCAGCGGCTTCTACAACACCACGGCCAAGTCGGTTGATGCGTTTATCGTGGAAGATCCCTTCGTCCCCGAGATCGATTACGCCGTCGCCTATGTCCGATTCGTGAACGCGATTTCCAACGCGAATCCGATGACGTTGTATGTAAAGAATCGCGCGACGGGGGTAGAGGTCGCCGTCGGTGCGGCAGTCTCGTACAAGGGCGCGGGCGCATTCACGGCAGTGCCGAGCGGCGTATACGACCTGAGCACGCGATACACGGGTGTCGCGACCAGTGCCATCAGCAGAACCGAGGTGTCATTCTCGGCCGGACGAGTCTATACCGTCGGGGCGAGGGGTGACATCACGGTCACCTCGGCCACGGCGGCAAATCGACCGCAACTGGAGAACACGTTCAATCGGTAGAGACAATTTTGGTGGTGGGCGATCAATGAGAGAGGCCTCGGCATGTGCCGCGGCCTTCTTTTCATCTGCTGTCCCCACCGAGGGCCACGGGAGCCCGTCGAAGGGATCGAGCACCCGCCTCCATTGACCCAACCCCCCGTCCCGGCTTAGCTTGCGAGTCTGTTCCGTGCCGCCTCGATCGAGGCGATCCACGTATGTAGCAGATCGACGAACATCATCAGGTTGAATGCCGACGATTAATCAGTTGGTCCGGCAGTCTCGCCGAGACCTCGCCAAGAAGGAAAAGGCGCCGGCGTTGAAGGCGAATCCCCAGAAGCGGGGCGTCTGCACGCGCGTCTACACCACCACGCCCAAGAAGCCGAACTCCGCCCTCCGCAAGGTCGCACGCGTTCGGCTGACGAACGGCTTCGAAGTCACCGCGTACATCCCCGGTGAAGGACACAACCTGCAGGAGCACTCCATCGTGCTCATTCGCGGCGGTCGTGTGAAGGATCTTCCCGGTGTCCGCTACCATATCGTTCGCGGGACGCTCGACGCCTCCGGCGTGAACGGCCGCAACCAGAGCCGTTCCAAGTACGGCACCAAGAAGCCAAAGGCTGGTGCTGCCGCGAAGGGCGCCGTCAAGGGAGGTAAGAAGTGAGCCGCCGCAAGAGTGCCGTGAAGCGCACCATCCTGCCGGATGCGCGCTACGACAGCCAGACCGTCTCCAAGTTCATCAATGTCCTGATGTACCAGGGCAAGAAGAGCACGGCCGAGCGGATCTTCTACGCCGCGATGGACCTCGTGGAGAACCGCACGAGCCAGCCCGGCGTGAACATCTTCAAGCAGGCGCTGACGAACCTCAAGCCAGTGGTCGAGGTGAAGAGCCGGCGTGTCGGCGGCGCGACGTATCAGGTGCCGGTCGAAGTGCGTCCCGAGCGCCGCACGGCGCTGGCGATGCGCTGGCTGATCAGCTACTCGCGCGACCGTAACGAGAAGTCGATGGCCGAGAAGCTCGCGGCCGAAGTGATTGCGGCGAGCAAGGGCGAGGGCAACGCGGTGAAGAAGAAGGAAGACACGCACCGCATGGCCGACGCGAACAAGGCGTTCGCGCACTATCGCTGGTAGCTCTATTCGCGTTCAGCGTAACTTGTTGCCCCGTCAGCGACTCCGAAGCTGATGGGGCTTCTTGTTTCAGACGAGCATGGCGAGTGGTACCCCTTAGTGGTGCCAATTGCCTATGAATTGAGTGCCTCCCGGGTCGCAGCAATAAATGAGAATTTCCTCCTCTTTCGCCATTCGCTTACGTCGCCCGGCGGCAATACATTCTTGGCCCCTCATGGCGACGAAGTTCGGAATGAGCTATCCGATCTTGCTTCTCCTTGGTGCTGCGCGCTCCTTCAGCAGCACGATCTCATCATCTCTTGGGCGAAACCGCCCAGCAACTGGAGTGTGTCGCGTCCACTACTTGGGCAGTCCGATGGCGCGGGTCAGCGCCGCGAAGCGCGGATCGGCCCGGATGGGCGCCCATCGCGCGTCTCTGTTCAACCAGACCATCCAGTTTGTCCGTTCGACGCGTCCGCGCTCCAGCGATGCGAAGGCATGATCGGCATCGCCAATTGAGGCGTGCACGAGCGCGATCGCGTACGCGCTCACGTACCCGCTTTGTGAGGCTGAGTCGAGTTGCGCGAGCACCGCGCGCGCCTCATCGCGCCTACCCAGCGTGCCGAGCACATGGCCTTCGGCCGCAACCGTCGGGCCCCACGAGCGCAGCGTTCCAGTCATGCGGTACTGCGCCAAGGCGCTATCCAGCGCGCCACGTCCCTGGTGCACACGCCCAAGATAGAGATGGGCTAACGGGAAGACACTGTCGATCCGTAGCGCCATACGAAGCGCGGTCGCCGCCTGCTCGAGGTCCCCGGAGTAGAAGGAAACGAATCCCGAAGTCGCCATGACGGCATTCGACAGCGGTTCGAGCTCCTGTGCGCGACGCTCCTCCGCCTCTGCATCGGCGAATCGCCCCATCGCCGCGAGATAAAGTCCGTACCACTCGTGCGCCGTCGCATAGCTCGGGCGCATTGCGAGCGCCCGCCGAAGCTCACGTTCGGCCGCGGGAAAATCCCACTCGTAGTAGAAGTAGACGAACCCGAGCGATGCGTGCGGCTCTGCCAGACTCGAGTCGAGCATCAGCGCGCGCTGAGCGGCCTCCCGCGCCTTCGGGAACGCATCTCCCGGAGCCAGACTGTTGCCGTAGCCCAGCTGGACGTACGCGTCGGCCATGCCAGCGTACGCCAGTGCGAAGGTGGGATCAACGTGCAACGCCTGCTGGAACATTCCAATCGCGCGCAGCAGGCTTGCCGGGCGACGCTCGTTCCAGAAGTACCGACCCTTGAGGTAGTAATCGAGCGCCTCAGGATCCACGGGCCTAACGCGAGCGAGTGGGGTAGATCGCGCCCTCGCGAGATCACGACTGGTGCGGGTCGCCACTGCACGTGCCACCTCGCGCTGCATTCGAAGTAGGTCGCCCCGGCTGCCCTCGAAACTCTGCGCCCACGCCGCGGCCGCTTCACCGCCTAGCACTAGCTGCGAGGTCATGCGGATCGTGTCGCCGAAGTACTGCAACGTGCCCGACGCCACCGCGTCCGCACCGAGCTCGCGTGCGACGGCGGCCGCTGTTTTTTTTGAACCCCGATACGTCATCATCGTGCGCCGATTGATCACGCGAAGGGTGCCCAGCGCGGCGAGGTCGGTGATCAACTGATCCGTCATCCCCTCGGCGACGTAGGCGTGCGAGGAATCGGCGTCCGCGCTCTCGTACGGAAGCACGGCAATGGTCATCGGCTTATCACCTGGCCGACCCCTGAGCAGTGTCAGGCCGCCAATGACCAATAGGGCGAAGGTCGCGATCAGGGACGAACGGAATCGGTGCGCATCGGCCGGTTTCGCAAGCGCGGCGACAGGGGGACGCACTTCCGCGGACGCGGCGGGCGGACGCAGGATGTCGGACGCGCCAGGCTGTGTTCGCGTCCGCACGGATCGCATGAGCGCCTCGGTCTCCGGCGACGGTTTGACATCGTAATCCGTGCGGAGCCGAGCGACCAGCGCCTCATGAGCGCCCAGCGCGCCGACGCGGTCGCCGGCTTCATCCAGCAAAGTGATGAGGCGGGCGACAGCGCGCTCGTCGTCCGGTGCCAGCGTCGTGGCGCGCCGAGCGGCGGCGACGGCGGCCGTGTGATCGCCTCGGTCACGCGCACTTTCACAAACGATCCAGGCCGACGCAGCCGCGCGCCGTTGCAAGTCGACCCGGGTGTCGTTGACCCACCGCTCGAATTCCGGAGCTACTTCCGGCGCGAAAAATCCGTGGAGGAACTCGCCCCGATAGAGCGTGAGGGCCTCGTCGTGCTGTCCGCGATCGGCGAGCTCGCGGAAGGCGACCGCATCGCACCACACCACCGAAGGATCGACTCTGACTTCGTCGTCCCCCGTCGTCGCGATGAGCCGATCGTCCAGCGAGCGACGGAGGAAGTGCAGTGCCTGGCGGAGCGACCCACGGGAATGGCTTGTGTCGAGCTCGGGCCAGAACCACGCAACCAATGCATCCCGGCGCCGCGAGGGAGCGCCTTCGGTTACGGCAAGGTAGATCAACAGCGCAAGCCGCTTGGGCTGCATGGCGCGAAGCACATGAGCCGCGTCCGAATTGCGCAGGCTCGCACCACCCAGGGTTCGCAGCTCGATCATTTGGAACCTGGTAACGCGTGCATAACGCAACGGTGACGGGCGGAGGGTACATCGCTGCGTCGCTCGCGAGTGGACTCATACGATCCGCCACTTGCCGCGTCAAGGACGCGCCGACTCGCAATATGCCGCCGGCCCGGATCCGCCTTGTCCATCATGCTCCCGGAGACGAACCATGCACCCCCCCACGAAGCTCCATCACGTACTCTTCGCGGTGGTGGTCACCGCGTGCGCCGCGCCCGACGGCCAGTCCCCAATGGCCCCCGTCGGCTCGTCCGCCGTCGCGTCAAGTGCGTCATCGGAACCGGAGAGCCCCCACTTCAACCTCGAGGTCCTGCTCCGCGGCGAGGAGGGATTTGGTCACGTGCGCTTCCGTCAGCCGAATGACGACAGCCAGATCGTCAACCTCGATGTCTGGGTGCGCGACCTGGCGCCGAATACCAATTTTCTGCTGCAACGCGCCGTTGATAGGACGCTTGACGGAGCTTGCACGAGCACCAACTGGTTGACGCTGGGCCGCGGGTTGGTTCCGCAGGTGATCACCACTGACGACCGTGGCACGGCGCGCGAGCACCTGTTCCGTAATCTCAGCGCGTTTCCGCCCGGTACGACCTTCGATATCCACTTCCGCGTCGTCGATGCGAAAACCAGCGAAGTCGTCCTCACGGGCGAGTGTTACACGTTCACCGTGAGGTAGCAGCCGTACCGGGGGAAGGCTGTCGTCGCGTCCGTCGTAACGTCGGGGAGCCCAGGTGCGTGGGATGAGCACTACGCCTGGGCCCCCTGAGCACGGCGGGTGACCACGGGTGCGCCGTCCGCACCATAACGTTCAGGATGGTGAGCAATTTCCGCATGCAGGCGATGAGGGCAAGCTTGTTTGGCTTGCCGGCGGCGATCAGGCGGAGATAGAACGTGCGGATGACGACGTTGCGTCTCGTCGCGACGAGTGTCGCCATGTACAGCACCGCGCGGAGCTCGCGCGACCGCCGTGGACGAACCACCGCCCTCGCACGGTGCCCGAGTCTCGGCTGAGGGGCGTCACGGCGACGAGCTTCGCGATCTCATGACGCGAAAGGCACCCCAACTCCGGCAAATCCGCGAGCAGGGTGCGCGAACGCAGCGGCAGGACACGGGGCACGCTTCGGAGCAAGGGGTGTCGAGCGACCGCGGTTTCCCTCAATGCTTCAGCGTTCCCCCGTCCTTCGCGTCGGCCCACGGATCTTCCGCTCGTAGCAAGTCGTCGAGCGTGGACGGCCACTGCCCCAACGCATCGAACTCGTCCCGGTGGTAGCCACGGAGTGACGCGAGTGACGCGGTAGTGATCACGAAGTCGAGTCGCCCGACGAGTTCCGGATGCGTCTGGGACGGCGACAGTCGCCGCAGCATCGTGCTCGTCGCTTGCCGCAGCACATCGAATTCGCGGAGCACGAGATCGAGTCCGATGCCCTGCGTGCGGCGGGACGTTCCGTGCACGGCCGCGGCAAACACCGATTCGGGAGCGATCTCCGGCTCGCGAGACTGTCGCAGGAGGTCCGACAGCAACGCATCCACGACGTGCGCCATGGGCTCGGTGCATGCCTCGCTTGGCATCAGAACAGCCGCGTCGGGCCCGAGGCCGATTCGCCAGACATCGATCAGGTGATCGCGATGCTTGACGAGGAGGCCGAGCATGCCCACCGCCGCGTTGCACCGAGCGACAGGCGACTGGGAGTACGGCGGAGTGGGCATGGCGCTCACGATGGGACTCACAAGACGTTCCTCCCCTGGTCCTCATCGGCCAAGCGATATTCCGCCATCAGCCGAGCGGCAGATCGCAGCTGTGCATCGCTCAGCCCGGGGCTCACCTGTTGTATCTTTGGAATGAGTTCCTCGACCAGCGTGCTCAATCGTTCAGCCCTCGTGTCATCAAGGGCGTCGAATGCTTCGGACATGCGCCATCTCCCTGCGTCGGGGGGTGGTCCGGTGGGCTGCCTGAACGACGGCGCCGCGCTTGGGGGGGGAGTGAACGGCGCGTTCGCTCGGGACCCAATGATACGCTCCAGTACGCCAGGGAACTGGTGATCTGGATCACATCGTCCTTCCAAGGGCGAGAGCGCCGCCGGGTAGGTCGGGAGCCTCGTCCAAACACCACTCGTTAGCAGCCTGTCGGGGGAGTTACCCGCGGCACCTGCCTTGCGACTGCACGGTCCGCCATGTCCTCCCGCGCCCCAGCAAAAGTTCCTGTTCCGCCGCTCGACGCCCCCACAGCGCTTCACGCCCGGTTCTCCGATCTGGAGACGAAGGCGCATGCACGGTCGTTGGCCGTTTCGATCCATGATCTGGAGACGGACGCTCGATTCGGCTACCACGAAGACCGCTGGTTTCATGCGGCGAGCACGATCAAGCTGGCCATCCTGATTGGGGTCTACGGGGCGATTCATCGTGGCGACCTGCTCCCGCAGTCCCGGGTCCACGTCCGCAACCGGTTTCTGAGCGCCTACGACGGTTCGCCGTATCGTGTGCGCGTGGATCGCGACGCGAATGCGGAGGTGCATCGCGAGATCGGCCGCACGCTTCGTCTGGCCGAACTGGCCGAGCACATGATCACCTCGAGCAGCAACCTGGCGACGAATCTGCTGCTCGACCTGCTCGGACTGGACGTGCTTCAACGGACGCTCGACAGCTTCGGGCTGGAGGGGATCGATCTGCGCCGAGGCGTGGAGGACGAACTGGCATTCGAGCACGGAATCAACAATCGTGTCACGGCGAACGGCCTCGTTGGCCTCCTACGCCTGATCGGCGAGGAGCGTGCCTTCACGCCGCTCTTGTCGCGACAAATGCTCGACGTCCTGCTCGCGCAGCATTTCAAGAGCGGCATTCCCGCGGGATTGCCACGAGAGGCGAAGGTGGCGCACAAGACCGGAGAGATCTCGACGATCGCGCACGACGCCGGACTCGTCTACCTGCCGGGCCGGAAACCCTATGCCGTCGCGGTCCTGACGGAGTGGGAGCCCTCGACGCCGGGCCGCTCGGCCACTATCGCCGCGGCCTCGTATCTCGCGTACGCGGCGCTGATCGGAGATCGCGACTGATGGGCACGGAACTGGCCACCTTTCCCTTGCGGCTCGTGGACGGACGACGTCTCGAGCGCCGCTACCGCGACGTGCTGATGCCGGGCGGCATTCTGTGCGACAAGGAAGGCCAGGCACGTGTGCTGCCCCGGTACTTCTACGAAGTGACGTCGTGGGAACAGGCGAGCGATACCTATCTCGCGCCGCATTTCGCGGTGTCCGAGTTCATCCACACCGATGTGCGGGAAGCGCCGCCGCTCCGCGTCTTTCCTCGGTACATCCCGTGCGCGACGGCGCTGCTGGCCCTCGCGCTCGAACAGTTGCGTGACGCCGTGGACAGTTATGTCTACGTCGGTGCGAATGGGGGCTACTGCTCACCGCGACACGCCCGCACGGGCGGGGCGTCGCCGCATTGCTGGGGGACGGCGGCCAACATCTATCGGGTAGGTGACACGTATCTGGATTCGCACGAAACGATCGCGAAGTACGCCGCGATCGCGCGCGAAGTGCTCCCCACGGTGTGGACGCGTCCACTTGGTCCGGAAGCCTGGAAGACCGACGATCACCTGCACCTGGATCTCGGCTACGTCGTGTCGGTGCCCCGGGAGGCACCGGGAGAAACGTACGACCTGAAGCTTGCGGGTGATCCGCTGTGAGTCCGCGCACGGAGCACGGGTCACGGACACCGGGCAGCGGTACTGGAGGGCCGCGATAATGTCGGAGCGCCAGAAGCGGGCACGTCCAAGTGAGCGAAGCATCCGGACGGGGAGCCGGTCGCGTGCCGCTGCCGGCGGGCTACCCGCCATTGGGCTCGAGGCGGAGTTCACGACCGTGATCGACGGTGTGCCGCAGAGGCCGGAAGATGTCTTCGGCTCGCCACGACGTATCGTGCGTGGTCCGCTCATGCACCGCACGGGACGCTCGTACCACCTGCCCACCGGTGGCGCGCTGTACTTCGATACCGGGGTGATGGAGATCGCCACGCCGATGATCGAGATCGCGCGGGGCTGCGGAGCGCGAGGCACTCGGTCGCTCTGGGAAAGCCTAGGATTCCTGCGCAACGAACTCGATGCGTGGGAGGCAGAGACGGGACGCGAAGTTCGTCTCGTGGGCTTCAGCTCGCACTACAACGTATCGTTCGACGTGCCACGCGAGGAAGCCAGGCATGGACGGAGCGTCGAGCAGCTCGCTTATCTGCTGACGCACATTCTGGCGACGCCGGTGATGCTGCTCGCCGCCAATCGCCGATCGACGGGTGTCGGCGTGCGACCGCGCGGGAACCGCATCGAGATCACGGCGGACTTCACTCCGGACGCCGCGCTCATGGCGGCGACGGCGACGCTCATCGTCGGTATCGTGCGCGACGTGATGACGTGGCCCAGCTACGATCTCGGACAGCTCGATGCGCGGGCGATTCCTGTGGTGAAGCGCTTCGTGCCCGTGCCGCACAGTTCGCGCAAGGGATGGGTGGCGAGGTACAGCTGCTTTCCGGAGAATCCCTTCACGGCCGACGTGGATGGGCTTCGGTGGACGACGCGGGGAGGCGAGCGCATCTCCCTCCGCGGAATGGCCGGACGCACGACGCGCCTGTTCTGGCCGTCGATCCGCGCACTCGGCGACCCACTCTCGCTGCGACTCATCGCGGCCGTGATGCGTGGGCGAGCGCCGTCGTTGCTCGAACTCGACGATCGCCCGCTTGCATACGACGATGTCGGCCGTCTGTGCACCTGGAACGATCTGTTCCCCGTGACGCTGCTGTCGCGCTCGCGCTACGAGCGCGTGCTGGGCAACGCGATCGCCGGCCGGCGTGTGCGTATGAGCGGTGCGTGGCATCAGCCGGTTGGCATGAAGGGATGGACGCATGTCGTGTTCAAGCGTGAGCGCGACGGACGACGTCACGTGCGATCGCTGGACGACATGCTCATGCATCTCGACGCGTGGGATCGCAGCGCCGAGCGTCGAGAGGGAGAGCGGCGTCGGTCGGCGACGGGCGAAGGAGAGCTGGAGCGCCGACGTCTCGAACGCCGGACCCAGGTTGCGGACACGATGCAGCGGCGGAGGGAGCACGATGCGGCAACGAAGCACGCCGAGCCGGAGGATATCGCGAACGTCGCGGCGGCCGCTGAGGTACCTTCAGCAACAGCGGCGCCGGTGCCTCCGCGCGTGTCCGCCGGTCGCGACGAGGCGCCGCTCGTCATCGTGACGCGTGCGTAGCGTGTGTTGCCCGAATAGTTGTCCCGCTCTCTTTTCAGAGGTCCAGTCATGGCAGTGACGACATCACGCGGGCGCGGGGCCGAACGTGACGACAAGTTCGCTGAGACGCGTCCGGAGGAGACGTGGACCGACATCGAGACGCACGATTCGCACAACGTTGCGCGGCCCGAGCGCATCGGATCGGTGATGCTGGGGGCCGCCCTGGTGACGTTCGGCCTGCGCCGGCGAGATGCTGGGGGCATGATCGCCGCCGCAGTCGGCGGCGCGTTTCTGTTGCGAGGCTCGACCGGGCATTGTCCGGTGTACCGCGCGATGGGCATGAGTACGGGCAGCGCCGCCGGGGTGCTGTCGAGACCGCGCGGGGACGTGACCGGGCGCGCGGCCACCGTGAATGCGCGGAGGGCAGTGAAGATCGAGCGCAACGTCACGATCGACGCCGACCGCACGCGGCTCTACGACTTCTGGCGTGATTTCGCGAACCTGCCGCGCTTCATGGCGCATCTGGTGTCGGTGCACCTCACGTCGCCCACTCGCTCGCACTGGGTTGCCAAGGCGCCAGCGGGGATGACGATGGAGTGGGATGCCGAGATCATCAACGATGTGCCCGGCCGCTTGATAGCCTGGAAGAGTCTGACAGGCGCCGACGTTCCGAACGCGGGGTCCGTGCATTTCACCGACGCGCCGAACGGACGGGGCACCGTGGTGAAGGTGGAGATGGACGTCGAACCGCCGGCCGGCACGCTGGGCCTCCTCATCGCGACGATGTTCGGCGACGATCCGGATCGTGACGTGCGCGAAGCGCTCGGCAACCTCAAGCGGGTGATGGAGGGCGGCGAGGGGGACGAGACGGAAGCGTAGGCGCACCCGGTTGACATGCACCGAAACCCCGATAAATTCATGGGGCTACGGGATTTTGCTTTCCTCTCGTGCAAATCGGCGCAATGCAGCCGAACCTATGGACTCCCTGCGGGGAGCGGCTCTCAGGCCGGCGGGTTCGTTCCGCTTCCGACAACAAATGCAGGACAACTCGACGTCGAGCGCGATTGCTCGGCGCGCCTTGGGTCCCGGTTCGCGCTGCAGAGGCGAGCACACCTTGGCGACAGCGGATGGACACCGGCCCGATTTTTCGGGCGCCTGGTCCACCCGCGTTTGTATTTGATGAATGCACTTCGTCCCTGGCGCCGCCGACTGGCGCCGAGACTGACACCTGACGGGTAGACATGGCACGCACAACGCCGCTCGACAATTATCGGAACATCGGCATCATGGCGCACATCGATGCCGGGAAGACGACGACGACCGAGCGTATTCTTTATTACACGGGCAAGAACTACAAGATCGGCGAGGTGCATGAAGGCGCCGCGACGATGGACTGGATGGAGCAGGAGCAGGAGCGCGGCATCACGATCACGTCCGCCGCGACGACGTGCTTCTGGCTGCGTCATGGCCAGTCGTATGAGAAGGGCGACGGGCCCGAGTACCGCATCAACATCATCGATACGCCCGGCCACGTCGACTTCACGGTCGAGGTGGAGCGTTCGTTGCGCGTGCTCGATGGTGCGGTGACGCTGCTCGATTCTGTCGCTGGCGTGGAGCCGCAGACGGAGACGGTGTGGCGCCAGGCGGACCGGTACAAGGTTCCGCGCATGATCTTCTCGAACAAGATGGACCGTGTCGGCGCGAACTTCGATCGTTGCATG
>JBDSSY010000096.1:0-6972 GCA_039928585.1 Gemmatimonadaceae bacterium
ATGAAGAACGTGGCGAACCACGTTCCGACCGGGGACTGGGCGAACGAGTGCACGCTTTCCACGAGGCCGCTGCGCGTGAGAAAGGTGCCGAAGATGGCGAGCAGGAACGTGGTGACGACGAGCACCACGTTCCACTTCCGCAGCATCCCGCGCTTCTCCTGGATCATGATGGAGTGCAGGAAGGCAGTTCCGGTGAGCCACGGCAGCAAGCTGGCGTTTTCCACCGGATCCCACGCCCAGTACCCGCTCCACCCGAGCTCGACGTATGCCCACCACATGCCGAGCGTGATGCCGATAGTGAGGAAGAACCACGACACGAGCGACCATCGCCTGACGATGCTCAGCCACTCCGCGTCGAGCTTGCGGGAGACGAGCGCGGCGATCGCGAACGCGAACGGGATGGAGGTCGCGACATACCCGAGGTACAGCGTCGGCGGATGAATCGCCATTCCCGGGTTCTGGAGCTGCGGATTCATTCCCCGGCCATCGGCCGGCACGAAGGCTAGACGGTCGTACGGGTTCGCCTTGAAGCAGGTGGTCGCGATGAAGAACACGAGAATCGCGGCGAGCGTGCCACAGACCCAAGGGGCCAACTCACGCCCCCTGTCGCGAACGGACCAGACGGCGATAGCCGAATAACAGGCGAGGATGAGCGCCCAGAACAGCATCGATCCGGCCTGTCCGCCCCAGAAGGCCGCGAACACGTAGATCTTCGGCATGTTCGCACTGGTGTTCGACGCGACATACCTGAGCGAGAAGTCATGCGTGAGCAGCGCGGTCCACAGGCCCAGCGACGCCAGCACGATCATCGCAGTGGTCGCGTAGAGGCCGCGGCGGCCACTGATGACGAGATCGTCGCGCCCCATCGTCCCGCCAGCGAACGAGGTGACGGCGGACCAGATCGCCATCAGCAGCGCAACCCACAGCGACAGCTCCCCGACGAGGATCACGCCCGCACTCCCGCCTTGTACCCGGGTGTCTGCTTGTACTTCTCCTCACCGGGCGCGCTCTCGTACCGCGACGCGCACTTCGCCAGAAGTGTCGTCGCTCGGAACGTGCCGTCGTCGCCCATGCGGCCTTCGACGACGACGTCCACTCCGTCGGTGAACGTGTCGGGCGCGATGCCGCGATAGACGACGGGAAACTCCTTTGCGCCATCCGTCACGTTGAAGGCGTACTCACGACCGCCGGGCACGCGCTGGATGGAGCCAGGCACCACGCGGGCGCCGATCTTGACTCCCGTGTTCCGGAAGGTCGGGTCGGCATCGAGCTTCGTCGACAGTTCGGTCGGCGTGAGGTAATACATGCCGGTGTCCTGAATCGACGTCGCCATCAGGTAGCCTGCGGTACCCAGCACGAGGGCGCCACTGATGAGGAATTTCGTGCGCGCGGATGCCATGTCGGACCCGGAGAAGGGAATGCGGAATATATAACCGTCAGCACGGACGGACCCGGATCAGGGTTTGCCCGACGCGGAGCGTACGACCCGTAGCTCGGTCCGGATCAGCGCGCCGTTCGGCGAAGCAGCAGGGTCACGCTGCCTGCTCCGGCCGCATCCCAGACGAGATCGCGCATGCTGAAGGTTCCGGTCACGCGCCGGTCGCGCAGTTCCTTCCCCACGCTTGCCGCTCCCGTCGTGAGCGACGCGCCGGACAGGGCGGACCCGTGCGACAGGCCCGTGCCGCGGAGCGAGCCGTACGTCACGCTCTGCACGAACGCCGCAAGGAAGAAGTGTCGAGCCTTGTCCTGCCCGAACCAGGCGTCGGGAGGCGACGCGAATGGTGTCGAATGCAGCGAGACAACGAGCATGAATCCCCGCATCACGCCACGCTCCGATCCGCGGGCCACGTCATCCGCTCGCCGAGCAGCGTCAGCGCACGTACGAGCAGGTCGCGATTGCCGGTCGTGTGGATCCAGCTGCTGGCGCCACTGGGATGCGGCAAGGGAATGGCCACCGACTGTCCGCCTTCGTGCACGATCTTGTGCTCACGGCCGATCAACTCCGCCAGCGGCCGTGAACCGAGGAACCGGTCGATCGCCAGTCGGCCGACGGGGACGAGCACGGCCGGCCTGATTATTCGGAGCTCGCTCCCGAGCCATTCTCCGCACCGTTCGCGTTCACGCGGCGACGGAACCCTATCGCCTCGCCCACCCGGATGCGGCCCGGGATAGCAGCGCGTGATAGCGGAGATGTAGAACCACTCCCGCGCGGTCGGCTCGTCGATGCCAGCGGTCGACAGCCAGGCGAAGAGCGTGCGGCCCGCCCGGCCGGCGAACGGTGGGCCACCGCCTATTTCGGTCTGCCCGGGAGCCTGGCCCACCAGCATCGCCCGCGGGGCGCGAGCACGCGACGTGATGGGCAGGATGCCCGGCGCATGGGCGCATCGTCGGCAGGACCCCAGCAGCGTGCAGTGCTGGTCCAGCAACCTGGCGAGTGAGGAACGCGCGGCACGGGGCATCCCCAAAGCTAATGCCCGTCGGATGAGTGCTGGAGCGTGTCACTCGCGAGCGCGCGCTCTGGTCCGCCGATCCGGAAAGTGCTTGTCGAGGAAGCGGATGAGCGCGCGCTCTTCGTCCGAGTGCGCGTACGCGTCCGTCTCCTGGCGATATCGCGCGGAGAGGCGAATGGTCTCTCCCTCGTCGAGATAGCGCGCGACTACGATAGGGTGCACGTACGACTTCCGGCAGATCGTCGGCGTGTTTCCCAGTTCGGACGCCACGAGCCGCATGGTCGTCGCGACATTGCGACGCGATTCCGTGAGCGTGCGACCCGGTCCGAGCTCCGCCAGCACGGTCGCCGCGCGGAGTGTTCCGCCCCACGTGCGGAAGTCCTTCGCGCTGTATGGAAAGCCGAGCGTATCGTGGAGATACTCGTTCACGTCACGCGCGGTGAGGTTGTGCCACCGCGCCCCATCCTTGTAGCGGAACAGGCGAGTGCCCGGACTCGCGAGCTGTCGCTTCACGAGCCGCGCAAGCTCGCGATGCGTCACGACCTGCCGCTGTCGCTTCGACGTCTTGCCGATGTAGGTGAACACGGCGAGGCCCTTCACGAATTCGACGTGGCGCTTTCGCAGCGTCGTGATGCCGAACGTCTTGTTCTCCTCGGCGTAGCGCTCGCCGCCCACGCGGAAGAAACTCTCGCTGATGAGTCGCACCACGGCGGCGGCCACGGAACGCCGCGATGGCACGCGCGCGGCGGCATGCTTGCGCACCCGTTCCCGGATGACTGGCAGGTCTTTCGCCAGCTCTCGCACGCGGTAGTACTTGCGAAGTTGCCCGCGCGCCACAGCGCGCTCGTGGTAGCGATACTGCTTTCGCTGCTTTGCATCCAGTCCCCACGCCTGCACTTCGGCGCTCGCGCTGGCGGCGACGTGCACGTCGCTCCACGCGGGCGGGATGACGAGCGAGGCGATGCGCTCCAGCGTGCGAGCGTCCTCCACGATGCGTCCATCGGCGCGCGAATAGCGGAATCTGCGCTTCACGCGCTCTCGACGAATCCATTCGGCCATAGACAAACGGGGCCGAGGCAAAATGCGGTCCGTCCGTGTAGATTCACTGATCGCGCTGTTGAATCGGCCTGCCTCCTCTCCCATGGCCTACGAACTTCTCACATTCGACGTCGCCGACCGGATCGCCACGATCACGGTCAACCGCCCCGACAAGCTGAACGCCCTCAACGACGCCCTGATGGTCGAGTTGCAGCTGGCGATCATCGAGGCAGGCGAGCGGACCGACGTCGGCGCGGTATTGCTTACTGGCGCGGGCCGCGCGTTCGTGGCCGGCGCCGACATCGCGGAGCTCGTGGGGCAGAGCGCGGTGGACGGAAAGGCTCGCGCCGAGCGCGGGCAGCGGGTCTTCCGACAATTCGAGACATCGCCCAAGCCCACACTTGCCGCGGTGAACGGGTTCGCGCTCGGTGGCGGCTGCGAGCTGGCGATGGCGTGTCACATGCGCCTCGCGTCCGACGTCGCGAAGTTCGGACAGCCCGAGGTGAAGCTGGGCATCGTGCCCGGATTCGGAGGTTCGCAGCGGCTGCCGCGGCTGGTGGGCAAGGGCCGAGCGCTGCACCTGCTCCTGACGGGCGAGACGATCGACGCGGCGGAGGCTTACCGGATCGGACTGGTGAATCGTGTCGTGCCCGCGGCGGAGCTGCTGCCGGCGGCGCGCGCGCTGCTGACGACGATTCTGGCCCAGGGGCCGCTCGCGGTGGCGCACTGCATAGAAGCGGTGGATCGCGGACTCGAGATGACCCTCGATGACGCGATCGCACTCGAGGCGTCGTACTTCGGTCTGCTCTCCGCAAGCGCTGACAAGGCGGAAGGCATGCGGGCCTTTCTCGAGAAGCGGCCGGCGCAGTTCGTCGGCCAGTGATGGGCGGCGATTCCCGCATCGTGCTGCGGACGCTCGCCGTGCGCGACTTCCGGAATCTGGCGCGACTGGATCTCACCTTTCCGTCGGCCGGCATCGCGATCGTCGGGGAAAACGGTCACGGAAAATCGAATCTTCTGGAAGCGATCTACTACCTCCACCTGCTCCGCTCCGTTCGCGGGGCACGCGACGTGGATGTCGTCCGGTTCGACGCACCTGGATTTCACGTGGCGGGACGCGTCGAGGGCGGCTCGCACCATGAGATTGCGGCCGGTTTCGAGCGAGCCGGTCGCCGCAAGCGCGTCAAGCTGGATGGCGCGGAGCCGCAGCGGTTGAGCGATGGGCTGGGCGCACTGCCCTGCGTGCTCTTTTCGCCGGCCGACGTGGAGCTCGTGGCCGGCGCGCCGAGCGCGCGTCGCCGCTACGTCGACATTCTGCTCGCCCTGTCATCCCGATCGTATCTCGCCGCGTTGCAACGGTACCGCCATGCGCTCGCCCAGCGGAATGCGGCGTTGCGCGACGCATTCCGGAGCAGTGGCGCAGGCGCTGAACAGCGTGTCGCAGTGTGGGAAGCACCTCTCGCCGAGCATGGCGCCGTCCTGTGGCGCGAGCGCGTGCGCTGGGCATCGAGCGCGGCCCCGAGATTCGCCGCTATGTGCGCCGCGATCGGCGAGGAGACGCCCGTCGCCATCCGATACGTCACGGCACTGGCTCCCCGCTCGGCTGATGCGGCCGGAGTCGCCGATGCGATCGCGCGCGCGCTGGAACAGAAACGCGGACTGGATATTCGCCGCGGGGTGACCCATGCCGGTCCGCACCGCGACGATCTCGCGCTCACCCTCGGTGGACGCGAGATGCGCGCGTTCGGTTCGGCCGGGCAGCAGCGGACCGCCGCCATTGCACTGCGGTTACTGGAAGGGGAGACGCTGCGCGAGCGGCTCGGTGCCGCGCCGGTTCATCTGCTGGACGATCCGTTCGCCGAGCTGGATGTGCGTCGCTCGGCGCGCATTCTGGAACTGCTGGCCGAGCGCGGGATGGGGCAGACGATGTTGACCGTGCCGCGCGAGTCCGACATTCCGCCGGCACTCACGCAACTCACTCGCTGGAGCATCACGCGTGGCGTGATGTGCACGGATGGCGACATGCAGCGAGGCGCGGCGTGAGCCCGGCGAAAAAGCGGCCGTCACCCATCGCCGACGTGCTCGCGGGCGTACTGGCGAACGCGGGAGTCGCGGCACGCGTCGAACAGGCGGGGATCATTCCTGAATGGAGCGCGCTCGTGGGCGTGCAGATCGCGGCGGTGACGGAGCCGATGTCGATCACGGCAGATGGCACGCTGTTCGTGAACGTGACGACGAATGCATGGATGAATGAGTTGTCGCTGATGGAGCCGGAGTTGTTGCGGGCGGTGAATGCGAAGGACGGTCGCGTGCCGGTGCGGCGGATTCGGTGGCTGCTGAAGCGGCAGTGAGCTGCACGATGGGGGCACCGCGATGCGGCGCCCCCATCGTGCAGCATGTGGGTGGATCGTCTATTTGCCGTTTTCCGTATAGGACACGCAGTCGCCCTGGTTCTTGAAGCCGCTGCCGTCGGCGCGCTTTAACGTCTTCCAGCCGTCGTCCTTGCACGCCTCCTTGCTCGTCGCGAGGCGTAAGGGCTCGAAGTCGTACGTGATGGACATGTTCTTCGTGTCGAGGTGCAGCGCGTCGGCTGAGGCGACGAGGGCCTCGCCACCGCGTCCCTGGTTCAGCCCGAAGCCGCCGAGGATGGTTGCGTTGGGATTGTTCGACACGATCGTCTCCCACGTGACGTAGCATTCTCTCGCGCATACTCCGTTGATCGCCCGGGTCGACCACCAGATGCCGTTTCCGCCCTTGTACGCGTCCCAGTTCTGCCATCGGCCGGAGACGACCGGGCCCTGAGTGGTGTTGTTGTATACAGGCTCGAAGACCAGCGTCGAGAATCCACCGTCGGTCTTCGGCCCGTTGAAATCGATGACGACGTTGATCGCGGTCACTTGCTCGAATGCCCCGATCGTCCGATAGGTCGAGTAGCTCATCGACCGGATGTCGGCGAGCTTCGTCCCGATGTGATCGAAGTTGTAGAGCTGCACCTTGTCGGCGGGCGTCGGCGTCGTGAGGGTGATGCTCCCGACTCCGAGCGGAGGCGTCGCGGGCCCAGTGACGAATGCTCCGTTGCCGGCCGCAATGGTGTAGAGCACCCAGTTGCGCAGGGGAGGCGTATCGTCGGCCTGTCGGCTGATGTCCGACTCCGTGACGACGACCGTGCCTCCGCTCGCGGCTTCCTGCGCAAGGGCGCGATCAGCGCGCAGTGCGGTCGGTGTAGAGGAATCGCCGGAACAGGCGGCGAGTCCGAGCAGCAGCGATGAGGCGAGAGCAGCGTGACGTTTCAACATGATACCTCTGGATGATGGCCCCGACATCGGGGGCAAGTATCGTACGCCCGCGAAGATGCGAGGCGCAATGCGACAGGGTAGCGGACACCGCTGACAGCGCGCAGCGAGCGGCTTCGGTGTTCACGCGCGGTGCCCTTCCCGCGATCACCACGTCGGCAAACGTTTCACGCGCTTGCCGGGAAGCGAAA
>JBDSSY010000097.1:0-7159 GCA_039928585.1 Gemmatimonadaceae bacterium
GACACGGAATCGAGATAGACGAACGACGGTGCGTTCGCGCGGTCGGCCACGCTGGTCCTCGCTCTGTTGTCGGATCGGGCAACGCGGTAATGTAGCGCGTCGCGCCATCGCGTCACGCGCTCGTCCACGGCACGGGACTGGCTCCCTGAGGCCAGCCCGCACCGCTCCATCCCCTCGCCCTCCGTATGAGCGATCCGACCCGAGATCCCGCGCTCGACCTGCGTCGTGGCCCCGCCGGCCAGCCGACTGCGAACGCAACCCACGACGACCAGCGCGGCGAGGTCCCGCCGAACCACATCGGGCGCGGCGACGTGCGGCACAATCGCACGGTGGGATGGCGCAGCCGCGACATCGTCCGGACGGCGGCGCTCGTGCTCGCGATGTACCTGTTCCTGCGATTGATCTGGTTCGCCAACGCGCTCTTCCTCACCGTCTTTCTCGGCATCCTGTTCGCCATCGCCATCTCGGCAGGGGTCGATCGACTCCAGCGGTGGCGCATTCCGCGCGGTATCGGCGCCGCGCTCATCGTCATCACCTTCTTCGGCCTGCTCGGCGGATTCGGCGCCCTGATGGCGCCGACCCTGCGCGAACAGGGTGCCGAGCTTCGGGTCAAGCTTCCGCAGGCAATCGACCGCGTCGAAGAGTGGGTGAACAAGCGCCAGAGCGGCATGTTCGGAATGCTGCTGGGTGGCGGAGCAGCAAGATCGCCGGCTGCCGGTACGACAGCCGCTCCGGCAGCGCAGACTCCACGCGCTGGTTCGGATGGGGCCACCGCCTCCGGCGGTGCGTCACGAGCCGGCGCTGATTCGACCCAGGCCAAGGCATCGCTGCAGGGTCGACTCTCCGCTCAACTGGGCGGTGCGTCGAAGTACCTGTTCCCCTTCCTGACGCACACCGTCGCCGGCTTCGCGGGCTTCGTGCTCATCGTCTTTCTGAGCATCTATTTCGCCGCCGACCCAGATCTCTACCGGCGAGGAGCACTCGCCCTCCTACCCGCTCGACGCCGCGCGCAAGGTGCCGAGGTGATGGATCGTATCGCGATGGTGTTGCGTAAGTGGCTCGTAACGCAGCTCATCGCGATGGCCGCGATCGGGACGGTCACTACCATCGCGCTACTCATTCTGAACGTCAAGGCGGCGTTCGCCCTCGGATTGCTGGCGGGATTGTTCGAGTTCATTCCGACGGTTGGCCCCCTGCTGAGCGCGGTTCCGGCCGTGGCCATGGCGTTTCTGGATTCACCGGAAAAAGCGTTGATCGTCGCGGGTGTCTACGTCGGCATCCAGTTCATGGAGAATCACATCCTCATTCCGCTGCTGATGAAGGGCGGCATGGACCTGCCTCCGGCGCTCACGGTCATCACGCAGGCCCTGCTTGCCCTCGTCTTCGGATTCCTGGGGCTCATGGTGGCCGTTCCGTTGCTGGCGACGATCATGGTGACGGTGCAGGTGTTGTACGTGCAGAAGCTGCCGGCGAAGGGAACGTGGACCTATCGCGTCCCGTCGCCCGACCTCGACGAGTCATTGGAGGCCGGTCCCGCCGCGGCCGGGTAGCGCATGCGGGGCCTGGAGACGCGCTATCCGCGGCTGGCGACGACGCTGGCGCGGGCCGATCTCGGCGTGTGCGAGACGCCTGTGGAGTGGTGGCAGGTGGACGGCGTCTCCCTGCTGGCCAAGCGAGACGACCTGAGCGCGGCCGCCTGCGGGGGCAACAAGGTGCGAGCGCTCGAGTTGCTGTTCGGTCAAGTGAAGCCGGGCCGAACCCTGCTCACGGTGGGCGCCACCGGATCGACGCACGCGCTCGCGGTGGCCGTTCACGGAGCGCGGTTGGGCCTGCGTACCGAAGTGATCACCTGGCCGCAGGAAACGCATCGCGTCGCCGATGCGACCTCGAGTCGGTTGCGCACGCTCGCCGCGGTCACACCCGCACGGTCGGTGGCCGAGGCGTATCTGCGCGTCGCCATGCGACGAGTGCGCGGTGGCGTACACTGGATTCCGGCCGGAGGCAGCGTGCCGCTCGGTGCGCTCGGCCACGCGGCCGCTGGGTTCGCGCTGGTCGATCAACTCATGCGTGACGGTCTCCCCCTGCCCGACCAGGTCGTCGCGCCGCTGGGCAGCGGCGGTACCGTTGCCGGTCTGCTCGTGGGCTTCGCCCTCTCCGGCCTCGAGACTCGGCTGGTCGGGGTGCGCGTCGTTCCGCGCGTCATCGCGAACCGCCGACGCGTCCTTCGACTCGCGGCCAGAACGCATGCGCTGCTCGCGCGACTGGCCGGAGAAACCCTGCCTCCCATCCAGGCGGACCGATTGGAAATTCATGACGATGCCTACGGCGGAGCCTATGGACGCGAAAGTGACGCGGCGTGCCTCGCCGCCGATGCGTTGGCCGACGCCGGCGGCCCGCGCCTGGACTCGACGTACAGCGCAAAGGCGTTCGGCGTGGCGCTTCATCGCGCGCGCTCCGCGCCTGACGACCGTATTCTCTTCTGGCTAACCTTCGACGGGCGATGGCTCGCGCGCGGCAACGACGTGTCGCCGACGACTCGCTCCCCAAATTCACCACGCCCTCGATGACGGACGAAATGCCGGAAGTCGTCTTTCACATCTATCCCGCCGATTGCGACATGCTCGGCCACGTGAACCACGCGACGATGCTCGCGTTTCTCGAACGCGCTCGCTGGGAACTGCTCGAGCGCCAGGACGTGGGCGGAGTGCACGATTTCGCGAGTGTTCCCGTCTGGTCGGTCGTGCGGCACGTGGACATCGACTACTTCGCGCAGTCGCTGCCCGGAGACAATCTTGCCATCCGCAGCGGTCTGCTCGCCGTGAAGAACACGAGCTACATCGTCAAGCAGGATGTGAGGAAGGTCGGAAGCGGCGTGCTCGTGGCACAGGCATCCATCGTGTTCGTGTCGATCGATCGGACCGGCAAGCCGGTTCGCGTGCCCGAGGCGTGGCGTACACTGCTGCCCCACTGGCCAGAGGGCTCCGACAGCAGGACGCGATGATCGAGCGCCTGGCGAACGGGTTCGAGGTCGCCTACGATCGGGCGGGCAGCGGTGTGCCTCTGCTGCTGATCCACGGGTGGCCGCATAGTCGTGCGCTGTGGGCGGGCCAGACGAGCGGGTTGGCGACGCAGGCCCAGTGCATCGCGCCCGACCTGCGCGGCTTCGGGGAGTCGGTGGTGCATGGTCCCTGGTCCATCGAGCAGTTCGCCGACGATCTCGATGCACTCCTCGAGGCTCTGTCGATTCCGAATGCCGTCGTGTGCGGTCTGTCGATGGGTGGCTACGTCGCGCTCTCGCTGTTGCGGCGGCACCCGGCGCGCGTGCGAGGGCTCATTCTCGCGAGTACGCGTGCGACGGCGGATTCACCCGAGGCGCGAGAGAAGCGCGCGCGACTCATCGAATTCATCGAGCAGCGTGGCATGGAGGCGTTGGCGAATCGCCAGCTCGCGACGATGGTGGGCACGACGACGCTCGAGAGCCGGCCGGACGTGCGTGCATCGCTGCTGGAGATGATGGCCGCGGCGCCGCCCGACGGCGTGATCGGCGCGCTTCGCGCAATGGCGGACCGCGCCGATTCCTCGGACCTGCTTCCGACGATTACCGTCCCGACGCTCGTCGTGGGTGGTGCCGAGGACACCTTCATCCCGTCCGACGAGCTGCGCGCGATGGCGACACGAATTCCGCACAGCCGATTCGAGCTGCTCGGGGGAAGTGGTCACGTGTGCGCATACGAGTGCCCGGGCGCGTTCAACCATGTCGTCGGGGAATTCCTGCGTGACGTGTGATGTCGCCTGGGCTGGGACAATCTCGGCGCGCCGCTTGAGCATTGCGCGCGGCAGGGCGAGCTTACGGCTCCGGCCTCCCACCTTGCTCCCGCCATGACGCCTTCCACGCCTACAACGCCTCCCGCCACGCCCGGTGCCGATTCGTCCATCTCCGACGCGGAGCGAAGCGCGGGTGCCCGCATCGGCAGTGTGCTCTTCCGTCATCGTGGGTGGTTACCCGTTCCGTTCCTGCTCGTGCCGCTCCTGGCACGCGGAACTCCCGACGCGATGAACTGGATACTCGGCGTTCTGCTCATCCTGCTCGGCGAAGTGATTCGTCTGGCGGGCGTCGCCGCCGCGGGAACGGTGACACGGCGTCGTTCGCGCACCGTGCAGCGACTCGTGACCTACGGGATCTTCGCGTGGATGCGGAATCCGCTCTACGTCGGCAATTTCCTGATCTGGATGGGCTTCATCGTGATCTCGGACGTGCTGTGGTTCCTGCCCGTGGCCATCGCGTTGTTCGCCGTGGAGTACACCTTCATCGTCCTGTACGAGGAGGGTGTGCTCGAGTCCATCTTCGGTGCGGAGTATCTGGCGTACAAGCACCGCACCGCGCGCTGGTTTCCGCGTCCGCCCGCCGACGATGAGGAGGGCGAGCATCATTGGGACGAGGCGTGGCGTTCGGAAACGTCGACGTTCCTGCAGTACCTGGTGCTCGCGGGGCTGTTCATTGCAAAGCAGAAATACCTGTAAACTGCGAACTGCCGGTGAACGGTGAACCGTGAATCGTGAACCGTCGCGAGACTGACGGCTTCGGGTTACTCGATGGGACGATGTCGCGACCGGAAAGCAGGAGAGCCATGAGCGCGGAGCTACGAGCGGTGAGCCATGGGCGATGAGGAGCATGCCACTCATCGCCCATAGCTCATGGCCCCATGCACCTCGCTCCCCGCGCTGGCAGAGCGCGTCGGGATCTCGAACTACAGCGGGAGAGGCGGAAGGTTGGAGAAAGGAGCCGGAAGCGGTGAGGCGGGAGCAGTGAGGCAAATGCTTTCGCCTCACGCCTCAAACCTCTCGCCTTCCCCCTCGTACCTGCCACCTCCGCGCTCTCCCGCTGTAGTCGGCGCCCTCCACCTGATCGTGCCCAGTCACCGGTTTACGGTTCACGGTTCACGGTTCACGGTTCACGGTTCTTTGCTGGGTCAGGTACTCGGATAGTTCCTCGTAGCTCCGCGCCACGAATTCCGCCGAGCTCGGTCCCCCATCCCGTACCACGTCGAGCCGCACGGCGCGGAACCCCGCCGCCAGTGCGCCCCGGACGTCGGTCCGCTCGTTGTCGCCGATGTGCAGGATCTCGTGCGACGCGATGCCCAGCGTCTCCACGGCGGCGGCAAAGATCTCCGGGCGTGGCTTCGCATGCCCGATGTCCATCGAGTAGACGGTCGCGCTGAAGAAATTGCGCGCGGCGTCTTTCTCCAGCAGACGGTCCTGCGCGCGCCCGGAGGCGAATCCCGTGTCGCTGATCACGGCGAGCACGAACTGACGCGACAACGTGCGCAGCATCTGCCAGGCACCCGCAAGCATCGCGGGCGGGAGCATCAGGAGCGCATTGTCGACGGCGTCGACCGCCGCCGTCACGTGCTCGCAGTTCTCCCGGGGCGTGACCGCGGCGCGTTCGAGAATCCAGCGGAGGCGCTCATCGGTCCGATAGCCGCGATGCTCTTCGCTCCACCATCGCTGGGCTTCTTTCCCGGACTCCTCGTACAGTGCGCGGAGTTGCGCCTCGGGCAGGTGCCGGCCGTACGCCCCGAGGAGCGCGCCGACCGCGGTTCGCCGCAACGCGACGCGCTCCGGAAGCGCGCCTCCCTCGTAGAGCGTATCCCAGTAGTCGAACGTCACGGCGCGAAGCATCGTGCGCGCCTCTCCCCGCGCGAGCTAGCGCGTCGGGCGGCCCGGTGGTGAGTCGCTCTTGAAGACGTCACGATTCAATTGCACATACTGCTTCAGCTGCTGCGGCACGTCCTCCTCGGGGAAGATGGCCGTCACCGGACACTCGGGCTCGCACGCCCCACAGTCGATGCACTCGTCCGGATGGATGAAGAGCTGATTCTCGCCTTCATAGATGCAATCGACCGGACAGACGTCGACGCACGCCTTGTCCTTGGTATTGATGCAGGCTTCGGTGATGACGTAGGGCATGCTCGCCTCGGAAGATCATGCGGTGTGTTCGCGCTACGGCTAAGATAATGCCAGTCTCGGAAGCGACAACGGATCGCCCGCGCGAGGGGCCGAGGAACCCGGGAGCGAACACGCCATGCGGCTGACGGTGAATGCGCAGGAGCACGAGGTGGTCGTCCAGGGCCACGAGACCCTTCTCGCCGTCCTGCGCGAGCAACTCGAGCTCACCGGGACGAAGCTCGGCTGCGCGCGGGGGGAATGCGGCGCGTGCACCGTGCTGGTGAACGGGCGCGCGGCGTACAGCTGTCTCACCCTCGCTGCGGGCTGCGCCTCGCACTCCATCACGACGGTGGAGGGACTCGCCGCGGGCCAGTCGCTCCACGCGCTCCAGCGCGCCTTCATCGAACACGATGCGCTCCAGTGCGGCTTCTGCACGCCCGGCCAGCTCATGGCGGCGGTGGCGCTGCTGGCCCGGCATCCCGCGCCGTCGGCCGACGAGATTCGGGACGGCATGAGCGGCAACCTCTGCCGCTGTGGTGCCTACCCCAAGATCGTGCGAGCCGTGCAGGCCGCGGCGCTGGCGATGCGCGCGGACGAATCGTTGGACGGCGTTCGATAGATGGCTGCTCGCAAGCGCGCCACGAAGCCGGCACAGGGCAAGCTTCCCGGGCACGACTCCGAGCCGGGCGCGGAATCGCTTCCTGGCGGATCCAGCCAGGAACGCGGCACCCCGCAGAAGCGCTTCGTCGCCACGAAAGTGGAGATCGAAGGTCGAGAGGAGCTCAAGATCGTCGAGCTACCCGACCTCGAACCGGATCCATGGGGCGAGGATGAGCCTCTCGGAATCGTGGGCGAACGTGTACCGCGCATGGACGCACTGGAAAAGGTGACGGGCCGTGCGCGGTACACCGCCGACATGGTGCGACCGGCCATGCTCCACGCCGCGTTCGTCCGCGCACCAATCGCCAGTGGTCGCGTGACGCGCCTCGATGTCGGTCCGGCGCTGGCGCTGCCCGGAGTGCGCGCCGCACTCACGGCGTCCGATGTGACGGGCGTGATGCATGCCGGCGCGCCGCTGTTCGATCACGTCATTCACTGGGCGGGCCAACCGCTCGCGGCCCTTTGCGCCGATACCCTGGAGCTCGCGAACCGCGCCTGCGCGCTCGTCGCACTCGAGATGGAAATCACGCCGCACGTCGTGACGGTGACCGCG
>JBDSSY010000098.1:0-9136 GCA_039928585.1 Gemmatimonadaceae bacterium
GCGGTTGCGCGGCCGCATCGAGGCGACCGTGGTGAGGCACGCGGGGGCGGAGATCTCGGTGACCGCGTCCTTCGGTGTGGCGACGTATCCGGAATCCGTGACCGGACGCGACCGACTTTTCCCGGGCGCGGACAAGGCGCTCTACATCGCGAAGAACGATGGGAGAAACTGCGTGAGGTGGAAGCCGGTAAGCGCTTTACGAACAACGTTTTGATATGCTATGCCGCCCCTGACTTCGCCGTGTGGGCCCGGTTGACGCCGAGTCATCGTGCCATTAGCTTTCGGTGAGTAGGGGGCGACTGGCTTCGACGGGACTGGTGAAGCTGTGGGCGCGTGCCGAGGTCCTCGGGCACCTCGTTAAACACTCGGGAAAACTCCAACTGCGAACAACAACTTCGCCCTTGCCGCTTAACTTTTAGTTAGGCCTGCAAGTGCCCATGAGGAAGCCCGCCCGGGGCGGCTTCGTGGGTAACGCAAATCTGGGCTAGCCTGGCGGTGCGCCTTCCGTCGCTGGGCGAAATCAATGGAGGATTACCTTGCGGTGGGCTGCCCACTGGCCAGCCGTCGGGGACATCAATCGGTGGGATACGCACGTAGTGCCTGTGGTCGATCTAGCTTCGGACCGGGGTTCGATTCCCCGCGCCTCCACTGAACGAACAGTCAAGAACAGCCAGCGGCGTCCGACTCGGGCGCCGTTGGTCGTTTACGCCCGTCTTTGGGCGGTGCGACTCGACGCGTCGGCGGCTGGATCCTCCTGGCACAGACGATCTCCGCGGGACTCCATGTACCGTCACGAAGCCCCGCGAATGACACGAAATCGATTGTGTCGGCCTATCGTCGTCGCGGGTCGCACAGCACAATGAGCACACGGATCATCCGAGCTCGAGGAGCCTACTCACACCAGGTATACATGTACGTCCAGGAATCACCTTCAACGAGGTATCTGTCCCAGCAGACGGCCTGGTCCGTCTGCAGCGTGCGTCCGCCGCCACCGTCCGTGCTTCGCGGCAGATCTACAGGCCGTAACGGGTCGTTGGGGCAGGGGGCCTGATAGACGATCGGCGCTTGTTCCGCCCGACTGCTCGCCCTCCACGTGTGATAACCTCCCAATGTCTTGATCTCGGCCCTGAATGAAGCGAACCCCGTGGCCGTAAGTCCGCACGTCTGACCCGTCGCCACGCTCGCGACCGGAGATATGGCCGTCAGGTGCGTCGACAACCCTCCGATGGTCAATAACCCGCTCGCGTAACTGTCGCTCACGGTGGGAGAGCTCCATGAGCGCCCGGACAACAACGAACCACTGACCGACATGCTGATGCTGTAGGCGTTTCCCCACGCCTCCATCCGCGCGTATCCTCTGATCGTGCCAGCCGCGTCGACCTCGACCACCGCGCGCGTGCTCTGGATGTTGGGCGCTCCCGAACATCCGGCACAGGGGTTCTCCTCGACGTACGAGTCATCAGCCGGGGGAAGCGATGGATCGGTGGGTTTGTCATCGCATGGGAGCGAGGGGTCGTCGCACGTCACCACCGTGCCGGCCGTCTCGGGTGGAGCGAGTGGATTGGTTGCTGCCTCACTACAACCGATCACCATCGCGAGCACGCCGAACAGTCCCACTCTCATCGTCAGTTTCGTCATCGTGTTGCCTCCGCGCGCTGAAGCCACGCGCTCGCCATGCGGCGTCGCATGGCGCAGTCGCGCTCACTGCATGCATCCCAGCCGAGCGATCGTGAGTGTCGACGCGACGGGCGGCGCACTTGGCGCCACACCGATTCGCGACGACAGCATGGACACCGTGCTGTCGTCCTGTGCGACGACGGCCATGCCGGTATCGTTCGTCAGCTCCAGCGGTCCCAGCTCGACAACCGTGCCCGCGTGCCACGCGCTCAGCGACACATGCGATGCTCGACTGAAGTCGCGCATCACCCATAGCGCGGTGTGTCGTCCCAGAGGCGTCAGCCGAAATTCGCTCCGGTCGGGCGCGGCGATGCTGGTCTGCGGCGCGTGCACCGCACCGGCTGTATCGATGCGCGCCCACCGCACGCTGTGGGTGGGTGCGGACGAATCGACGCCGTCCTCTCGCTGCCACCAGGACTCGATCAATTCGTTGCCGATCCTCGCCAGGACCGGATCGGTGAGCTTGGTCTGCAAGCCATGCACGACCGCACGCGGCTTTTGCCAGACACTGTCCACCGTAACGGTGTAAATCGTTCCGTGCGAAGGATTCTCAGACGCGAGATCGGGCGACCGGTACACCAGGATCCAGCGATCCCCCTCTGGGCCTGGCTCGACTCCGACGTAATCGACGCGCTCCGGGGTCGGCAGCGAGTCGGCTCGCCAGCGTCCGCCCGCGCGCCGTAGCAGTACGATGCCGGGCGTCGGCGACAAGCCGTTACGTGGAAAGGCGAACGCGAGCTCACCGAGTCGATTGCGCACGAGTCGCGAGGTGAATTCAGGCCGCAGCGATGCGCCTCGCGTGGTCGCGACACGGGTGAGCTCGCTCCACCGGGTTCCGTCGAAGTGACCAGCCCATAGTTCGGCCGGCGCGTCGGGCGTCATGGGCGCGCCGTCCGGCAAGGGAGAGCGCACGAAGATCACCTCCCATCCGCGATCGATTGAATTGATGACGCGCGGATACAGCGAATGCCCACCGGTGAGGGGCGTCGCCACGGGTCGAGCGACGCCACTCGTGTCGATGAGCAGACCAATCAGACTGTCGCGGACCAGCGGCTCCTCTGGAAAGCGCGCCGACGCTCCAAAGAGGTAGACGGGCTGGCCCATGAACATGCCCTCGGCACCGCGCCATGCCTCGGAGAAGCTCGCGACGTACGGATTACGACCATCCAGCATGCGTACGCGCCGCTGGCTCAGCACCCGGAATCGACAGCGCGCGGAATCCGCTCGGGCAAAGGCAGCCGTCACTCGAACGGCAGCCTTGGAGCGCGTCGGAAGAGAAAGGGGATTCACGTCGACGGCGCCGCCGCCGGCGACCGTGATCGCGATCAGGCCAACGATCAGGCCAGCGATCAAGCCAGCGCGGCGGAGTGGACTACGGCTCCGCCAGGCGAACGCTGCGCGAGCAGGGGCCATGACGAGCGCGGCCAGGCGGGCCGTAGCGTGTCGAATGCGCACGGGAGTCGCGGGTGAGGGGCCAAGCGGAGACGAGCACTGGAACGTCGAGAGGATACGCCGGACTGTCGGCGCGGCGTCATCCTATTGTGCAAGCCCGGAGCATTCGCCCGCGTGCGGCGCGCTCCCTCCCGTCGTGCGGCGCCGAACCGGCGCATGCTAAGAGATCGTCGGGTCCCGGTCGACCGGCTCGCCGCGCGACCCGTGCGGCACCTCGCCGGAGTCATCAGCTACACGTCGCTTCGCCTTCTTGAAGATGAACTCGGGCGCCAATCCGACTCCAACCAGCGTCACCGGCAGGATCTGCTGCGCCTGAATCAGGAATGCGACGGCAATCGCCTGGTCGCGATCGAGTCCGAACGCGACGGCAGTAGCGGCGTACGCCGCCTGGAAGAGACCGACGTTCCCCGGCGTGGCGCGAAGCGCGAATCCGAGATTCACCGCGATCAGCGCGGCGATCGTCGCCACGAGGGTCATCGGATAGTTGGCCGCGTGTGCAGTCACCTGATACGTCGCCACTTGCAGCGCCCACGCGATCACGCTCAGGATGAGTGCCGCGGCGAAGCGCGGCGCGCTCGACACCGCACCGATCGTCCGGCCGAGTCGCGAGAAGTAGTCCCTCATGCGACCGTGCCAGGTCGGAGCGAGCGGAGCGGCAAGTTCGGCCACGACATTGGGGCGACGCAGCAACCACCCGAGGAGCGCGAGCATGCCGAGCAGCATCGCGATGGCGAACGGCTTCACGCGCTCGAGACTGTGCGGGAGATCGAGGAACGTGACGGCGAGCGAGAGCAGCGTCACGTATCCGACGAGCTCGAAGAGTCGCTCCAGCGCGAGCGTGGCCAGAATCGTGGCGCTAGGCACGTGTGCGGAGCGCGAGACGAACACCACTCGCGCCGCCTCGCCGCCGTTCGCCACCAGCACGTTGTTCAGTCCCGCGCCGGCAAATGTCGCCTTCAACGCCAAGGCGAACGACGTGACGCCCACGGGGCGGAGGAACACCCACCAACGGATGGCCTTGACGACGATCGACGCGAGATTGAGCAGGGCGGCCGCGACCAGAAGGGGGATGGACGCCGTGCGGATGCCCGCCCAGGTCGCGTGCCAGTTCACTTTCCTCGCGAACAGCACGAGCATGACCAGAATGAGTGCGGTCAACCCGAGCCGGAGCGTGTGCTTGAGTGCTGGCTTCATGCGGATCGCTCGTCAGTCGGGCAGGGTGGCGAAGCGGAATCCGCGGGCGCGAAGTCCGTCGATGATCAGCGGGAGCGCGTCGGCCGTCTGGCGCCGGTCGCCCTCGGGATCATAGCCGTCACCATCGTGAAGTAGAAGTATGGAGCCGGGGTACATTCCGGCCACCGAGCGTCGAACGATTTCGCCGGTACCGGGGCGTGCCGAGTCCCAGACACCGAGCGACCATCCAACCGTACGCTGCCCGAGTGTGCGCGCGATGGAGGTGACCCACGGGCTGCGGAAACCGTGCGGTGCGCGGAAGTGGCGCGGTCTCACGCCTCCTGAGGCCGTGGTGATCGCGTTCGTCCCGCGTGTCAGGTCGTCTCGTACATACGCGGGGCCTCGGCGGTGCAGCTTGCGGTGCCAGTACCCGTGATTGCCGAGCTGATGCCCCTCGTCCGCGGCGCGCCGCACGAGCGATGGCCATCGGTCTGCGTGGCGTCCCAGGATGAAAAAGGTGGCTGGCACTCCCTCGCGACGTAGCACGTCGAGGATGACCGGTGTCGCCTGCGGATTGGGCCCGTCGTCGAAGGTCAGGCTGACGACGTCGTCCACTCCGGGCAGGCGATGCAGCGCTGCACCGAAGATCCACGAGTTGCGATACCAGGTTCCGTGCGCGGCGAGGCTGGCGGCCGCCAGGCCGACGAGCCCCAGCCCGATCATACCGAGACCGCGACGCGCCCCATGACGGTGTGGTAGACCTCGAGCACCTGCGACGTCACGCGCGGCCAGCTGTACTTCATGGACTCGTACCGGCCCGTCGTCCCGAGCTGGATGCGGAGTCCTTCGTCGTCGAGGAGCTGCACAAGGGCGTCGGCGAGGGCGTCCCGGTCACCGCACGGCGTCATCAATGCCTCGCGTCCGTTCACCACGACGTCCTGGAACCCGAGGATGTCCGAGCACACGATCGGCGTCTCGCACGCCATCGATTCGAGCAACGTGATGCCGAACGATGCCTTCGTCGTGGGGCAGGCATAGATGGAGCTGTGGGCGTAGTAGCTCGGACGACCTTCCAGCACTGCACCCACGAAGGTGATGTCCCGATCTCCGCGAGCCTGCTTGTAGTAGTGCTCCCGAAGAGGCCCGTCGCCCACGACGACCAGCTGCGCCTCGCGATTCCTCCCCTTCACCTTGCGAAACGAATCGATCAGGGTGGAGAGCCCGTTCCGGGGGTCGAACCGCCCCAGGAAGAGAACGGAGGGCACGTCCTTCCGGAGCGCTGGGGGCGCGGCGACACTCGGGTGGAAGACGTCGGTGTCGATGCCGTTGGGAATGATCTGCCAGGGCGCGCTGAAGTAGCGCTCGAGTGCGACGGTGGTGGAATGCGACACACAGACCGCCGCGGCCAGCATGTCGAGTCGTCGCTGGAAGTAGCTGTTGAACAGCCGATAGCCCTTCGAGCGGTCGAAGTACGTGTGAAACGTGCCGACGACGGGGCAGTCGGCTTCCTCGATGGCGAGGAGGGGCAGGATGGGAGTCAGGGGCGAGTGCACGTGTACGACGTCGTACTGCCCCTCGCGCAGCACCTTGCGCATCTCCTTTCGCAGCCCGAGTCCCACCGTCACTCGCGCCTGCGAGCCGTTGCAATAGACCGACTGGCTCCGTCCGAGCCGGATCACGTGTGGTTGCGGCTCGGCGCCCGGCAGGTTGGACGTGATGATGTCCACCCGGTGTCCTCGCCGACGGGCCTCGCGAGCGAAAAAATGGACGTGCTCGCAGACTCCGCCCAGATGCGGATAGTAGTACTCGGTGACCAGGGCGATGCGCAGCGTGCGCTCGTCGTGGTCCTCGGGCAGAGGCGGAAGATTCGGAAGCAGCGGACGTCGCGTCAACGCGGCGTTACTGAACGCTGGATTCGAGAGCGGCATGCGCGGCGGCGAGGCGGGCGATCGGCACCCGGTAAGGAGAGCACGAGACGTAATCGAGCCCGATCGCGTGACAGAATTTCACGCTCCTGGGCTCACCACCGTGCTCCCCGCAAATGCCGACCTTGAGCTGCGGGCGCACGCGACGACCAGCGGCAACGGCAAGGGTAATAAGCTGCCCAACCCCCGATTGGTCAAGGACTTGGAAGGGGTCGTCGGCGAATATTCCTCGCTCCATGTACGCGGGAAGAAAGCGGCCGGCGTCGTCCCGACTCAGTCCGTAGGTGGTCTGCGTGAGGTCGTTGGTCCCGAACGAGAAGAACTCAGCGCGTTGCGCAATCTGGTCGGCGGTCAGCGCGGCGCGCGGGAGCTCGATCATCGTGCCGATGGTGTAGTCCAGCGTCTCGCCCATGCTACCGAGGACCTTGCTCGCCACCTCCTCGAGCACGGCGCGCTGGTGGTCGAACTCCCGGTAGTCCGCCACGAGGGGAATCATGATCTCCGGATGGACGTCGATGCCCCGGCGCTTCGCGCGCAGGGCCGCCTCGAAGATCGCTCGGCCCTGCATCTCCGTGATCTCCGGATATGTGATGCCGAGCCGGCATCCGCGATGACCCAGCATCGGATTCGTTTCCCGCAACGACTCCACGACGTGGGCGAGCTCGCCACGACTCACACCGAGCGTGCGCGCGAGCAGCTTGGATTCTTCGCCGCCGTGGGGCAGGAACTCGTGCAACGGCGGGTCGAGGAGCCTGATCGTCACGGGCAACCCCCGCATCGCCTCGAAAATGCCCTCGAAATCGGAACGTTGGATCGGGAGCAGCTTGGCAAGCGCCCGACGCCGTCCACCCTCGTCGCGCGCGACGATCATCTCGCGCATGGACGTGATGCGATCCCCCTCGAAGAACATGTGCTCCGTGCGACACAGTCCGATGCCCTCGGCCCCGAAGGCGCGCGCGACGCGCGCATCATGCGGCGTGTCGGCATTTGCCCGCACCTTGAGCGTACGTACCTCGTCCGCCCAGCTCATGAGCCGCTCGAACGACAGGTAGGCGGGCGCCTTCCCGCTATCGAGTGTGCCGCGCACGACCTGCACGACCTCGCTCGGCGTCGTGGGCAGGTCCCCCGCGAACACCTTGCCGGTACCGCCATCGAGGGTGAGCCAATCTCCCTCGATAATGGTCGTCCCGTTCATGGTGCAGGCGCGCCGCTCGTGATCGACGAGCATCTCCTTGCAGCCGACGACGGCGCACTTGCCCATGCCGCGCGCCACGACGGCGGCGTGGCTCGTCATGCCGCCACGGGAGGTGAGTACGGCGCGCGCCGCGACAAGTCCGTGAAAGTCTTCCGGCGTCGTCTCCTCACGAATGAGGATGACGGCGTCGCCATGGCCGGCGCGGCGCACCGCTTCGTCAGCGTCGAACACGGCGACTCCGTTCGCCGCACCCGGACTCGCCGGGAGTCCGGTGGCGATGGGCGTGGCGCGCACGCTCGGATCAATGATCGGGTGCAGCAGTTGATCGAGCTGGTCCGCCGGCACACGGAGCACCGCGTCGCGCGTCGTGATCATCCCTTCCGCCACCATGTCCGTGGCGATCCGCACGGCCGCTGCCGCCGTGCGCTTCCCAGTCCGCGTCTGGAGGAGGTAGAGCTTTCCCCGCTCGACCGTGAACTCGATGTCCTGCATGTCGCCGTAATGCCGCTCGAGGCGTTCCTGCGTCTCCAGCAGCTCATCGTACGCGGCAGGAAAGCGCTCGGCCATGTCCGTGATGCTGAGCGGCGTGCGAATGCCGGCCACGACGTCCTCTCCCTGCGCATTCACGAGAAACTCACCGTAGAAGGTGCGCTCGCCCGTGCTCGGATTGCGGGTGAATGCGACGCCGGTGCCCGAGTCGTTCCCCAGATTCCCGAACACCATGCTCACCACGTTCACTCCGGTCCCGAGCGAGTCAGGGATGCCCGCGTGCTTCCGGTAATCCTGCGCTTTTTTCAGCGTCCACGACTTCCACACTGCTTCGATCGCGCCCCAGAGTTGCACCATCGGCGTCATGGGAAATTCCCGACCGGTCGTCGAGCGCACCAACCCCTTGTACTCCTCCACGAGGTTGCGGAGGTGATCCTCGTGCAGGTCCGAGTCGGTGTCGACGCCAGCCATGAGGCGTTTCGAGGAGAGCAGCTGCTCGAAGGTATGATGGGGCACGCCCAGCACGACGTCGCCATACATCTGGATGAAGCGGCGGTAGGAATCGTACGCGAACCGCGCGCTGCCGCTCGCGCGCGCTAGGCCGATCACGGTACGGTCGTTGAGCCCGAGGTTGAGAATGGTTTCCATCATGCCCGGCATCGACATCGGGGCGCCGCTGCGCACGGACACCAGCAGCGGATCAGCCTGATCGCCGAATACCTTGCCGGTCACCGTCTCGAGCCTGGCGAGGTGCGAGGCCACCTCGATGCGCAGCGACTCGGGCACGGCGCGATCGCGCAGGTAGGCGATGCACACTGCACAGGCGATCGTGAAACCGGGGGGGACGGGGACACCGAGATTCGTCATCTCGGCGAGATTCGCGCCCTTGCCGCCCAGCACGTCCTTCATGTCCTTCGTGCCTTCGGCGTTCCCGTTTCCGAAGAAGTACGTCGTCCGGTCAGGCATCGGTCACCGTTGGGAAGTCAGGAGCTGCGGCGAGAACGCGGAGACGCTGGCGCGTACGACGGTCAGCAGCCGCACCCGTAACGCAGCTTGGCAGGGTCGGTCGGTGGGGGCGTCGGGTAGTCCCCGGAGAAGCAGGCATGGCAAAAGCCGTGCGGGCCGCCGGGCACCGACTGCAACATGCCGTCGAGCGACAGATATCCCAGCGAATCCACTCCCAGCGATGCGCGAATCTCCTCGAGCGTGTGATTCGCCGCGATCA
>JBDSSY010000099.1:0-42692 GCA_039928585.1 Gemmatimonadaceae bacterium
CTCCACGAAGTTCACGTCCTCGTCGTTCGTCGCGACGTGCACGAGAATCGGTACCTTCAGCTTCGCGGCCTGGAACACCGGTGAGCGCTTCTCGTACTCCTCGCGTCGCTCGTACGGCAGGCCTCGAACCTCGGTCATGGTGGCGAACGAGCGCTGATAGCTCGGTCCCTTGTACGAGAGCCGAAAGAACAGGTTCGTCACGGGGACGATGGCCGCGCCGGCCTTGAAGGGGTGTTCGTCGCGGAAGAGCGTGTGTGCGGTGATGAAGCCGCCGTGGCTCCACCCCATCATGCCGAGTCGGTCCATGTCCACGTACGGCAGCGTCCGCAGGAAGTCAACGGCGGAGATCGCGTCGTCCACCTCCTTGCCGCCGTAGTCGATGGCCTCGTAGTGGGCCGCGCCGTGTCCGGTGCTGCCACGATAGTCGGGCGTGATCACGACGTAGCCCCGCTGCACCGCTTCACGTACGAACGGAAACATGTTCGTGCCCCAGTCGCTGTGCACACCGCCGTGCACCCATACCAGCGCGGCGTGCCCCTTCGCGCCGCGCTTCGCGAGCGGGGCGAACAGGTACGCGGGCACCGTCATGCCGTCGACGCGACTGCGGTAGGTGACTTTGCGGAATTCCATCACGCCGGCGCTTCGTGCCGCGTATGTACTGTCGGTCGTGCGCTTCTGCGCGGCCAGCCGTTGGTGGTCGGCCGACGGTGCATCCTCGGGACGATTGCTCACGTAGAGCTGCGCAGCGCGCGCCGAGTCCTGTGGCACGGCGGATCGTCGCGCCGAAGGGGCGGGTGTGGCTACCGCCTGCGCCAACGCGAGCTCGCCGCCGACCGCCAGGAGGAGCATCGCCGCGCACGCGCCACGCAGAGGGGAAGTTGAGACACCGACCATGGGAGAGCTGTCCTCGAGGCGGAAGCAGGGCCCGACATGCGCGGCGCGTTGTGCGCCGCGGCGGGGAAGTCGTGACCTCGTGCTACGCCCTTCGCACCGGCGACGTTGGGTTCAGTACTGTCCGCGCGGCGCCGGTGCCGACCAGATGAGATATGCCCCACCGCGCCCGTCCGGCGCGACCGTCGTGCGCAGCATGATGCGATCGATGAAATTGTCCGGGTGCGAGTGCGAGTACCGCACGACTTTCAGCCCGCTGAAGGTGCCGACACCCGCACCGAGCGCCACGTCGCTGGCCCAGTGGCGGTTGTGATACATCCGTGAAAGTCCCACCAGCGTCGCGCCACCGTACATCACGGGCCCGACGTACCAGGTGTAGCGGGGCCACATGCGACTCACTTCACTCGTCACCGCCGATGCCGCGGCGAATGCGGTGGTGGTGTGTCCGGACGGAAACGACTGCCGCGCCGATGCACCGAATCCGCTGAAGAGCTGGAAGTCGCTCGGTCGCGCGTCGGGCGTGCGGTCGGGCCGGGCCCGCCCGAGCACGCCCTTCAGCAGCAACGTCACGCCGGATCCCAGGAACACCGCCTCGGTACCGTGCCAGCCGAGGTCCTGGACGCCTCGATGCCGAGTGAGCGTGCCGAACGCGTAGAGCGAGCCCCCGATGATGAAGGAGCCAGGGGTGGACACGTACTCGAATCCCTTCGCCGCGCCATCGAAGTAGCGATTGGCCGGCGTGGCGGGATCGCGCAGGTGCGTCTCGATGTATCGATCGAGAGGGAACATGGCGAGCGTGACACCGACGAAACCGGCCGCGAGCAGGGCGTCGCGCGAACTGAACAGGGTCTGCTGGGCGCGGGCCGTATCGACACGCGTTTTGGTCGTATCCTGCGCACTGAGCCGGCCGGCGCCGGCGCACAGGACGGCAGCAGTGACGACGGCGCGCCACCGGCGCGAGAGCATGATCATACCGTATCGATCAAAAGGAAAAGACAGCGTCGCGCGACACGCGGCCACGAGGAACGACGAGTAGTGCACGAATCGCGCTACCGTCACGACGCTCGTCCAATGGCGGACGTGACGCCATATTCACGTGTGCGACCTGCCTCTCGACTGCCGAACCGGGTCATCCTGTCCGCGACGCTCGCGCTCGGCGTCAGCGCCGCTGTAGCTGCGTGCGCGAGCGACGGCACGACGTCCGCGGCGAAACCGCTCGTCGTCTACAACGCGGCGTCGCTGACGCGTCCCATGCGCGCGGTCCTCGACTCCTTCGCCGTGCGTACAGGCACGCGGTACGCGCAGGAAAGTGCGTCGAGCCTGGAGCTGGTGCGCAAGCTGACCGAGATGCATGCCACGCCGGACGTGCTTGCGCTCGCCGACCCGCAGCTCTTTCCCGCGCTGCTGGAGCCGACGTTCGTGTCGTGGCACGCGCTGTTCGGACGCAATCGCATCGTCCTCGCATATACATCGCGCTCGCGCGGCGCTGCGCAGATCCAGCGGGGCACCTGGTGGACGGTGCTGGAGCAGCCCGGGGTAGAGGTGGGCCGATCGGATCCCGATACCGATCCGTCAGGCTATCGCACCCTGCTCGTGTGGCAGTTGGCAGGCCGCCACTACGGAATTGCAGACATGGAGGCGCGAATGCTGCGCGCCGCGCCCACGCGTAACGTCCGACCGCGCGAAGCGGATCAGGTCGCGTTGCTGCAGGCGGGAGAGCTCGACTACATCTGGACGTACGAAAACCTCGCTCGACTGATGGGCTTGCCGTATCTCCGGCTTCCCGATGCCGTCGATCTCGGGACCGCGGCCGATTCGACCACCTACGCGACGGCGAGCACCCGCGTGCTCGGCAAGCGGTCGGGAGACACGCTCGTCGTGCAGGGACGTCCTATTCTCTTCGCGGTGTCCATCCCTCGCACCGCCCCGAACGCGGCGCTGGCCGAGCGATTCATCGCGTATCTGCTCTCGGCGGAAGGCCGCCGAATCCTTGGCCGCGCACACTTCGACGCGCTGGAGTCGCCGGTGCTCGTGGGAGCGGGGGCGCCGACGTCGGTCCGAGCGGCAGCCCAGGGCCACAGTTATTCGCCCTGACGGCGCGTGATGTGCATCACGGGGGGGCCTGTTTCGACCGGTAAACAGACACCGCGGAGGGGCGCGCATGTGTCCTCATCGAACGTTTCTCGACGATCATGCCCGCCTGTGGAACGCCTGGGACGTGGTCCCGGCATGGGGCGAGCGTCGACAGGGCGATCGTCGCGAAAAAGCCGAGTCTGTCAGGACGCGAGCCGTGGACCGACGGAGCGTCGATCGGCGCCGGACGCGCGGGCTTCGCATTTCCTTGCCAGCGCGACTGGCCCACGGATGGGTAGCGTTCGAGCACCTCGACGAACGTCGTCGGGTGGCGCCAATTCCACCCGGCTGGTACGAGCTACCCGAGCCGGAGCTGCGGGTGCTCTGGCGCGGTGCCGAGGAACTGCCACCGCGCCGAAAGGGACTCGTGGAGTGAGCGCGCCGCTCAGCCCGGAAACCACCCGCCGCGGAATTCGCGGGTGAGATAGGCATTCGCGTCGGGCAGGTTGGTGATGCGCATGCTCGGTGCGTCATACTCGATTCGCTGACTCTGCCCCGCGCGCAGCGCCACCACGCCCAGCAGCATGATCTCGGTGAGCGGTGCGGCGTAGTCGAACGGGCAGCTCGCCACCGCCTCGCCCTTGCACGCCTGTGCCCAGTTGATCTCGTGCGGCACGTCGATTCGCGGCAGCGTCTTCGGCACCGCCGCCGCGCTCGCGGCCGCCGCCTCCGGATAGATGCGCGCCTGCTCGCCGTACGTCTCGTAGGTGAGGTAGCCGCGATCTCCCACGAGCACGCCGCCACCGCCATCCTTGCGCGGCAGCACGATGTCCTGCGAGAGCGCGGGCAACAGGCCGCCGTCGTACCACGAGAGCGTCACCGGCGGCCGGTCTCCACGCGCCGCGAACTCGTAGCGCGCCGTCATGGCCAGCGGGTAGGCACCCAGGTTGCCCGGCGTTCCCGGCCACGGCGTCGACGATGCGATCACGCTCGTCGGCAACCCGAGATCGAGCGCCCAGAAGGGCTGATCCAGCAGGTGCGCGCCCATGTCGCCGATGGCGCTGACACCGAATTCCGGCCATCCACGCCAGCTGAATGGATGGTAGACGGGATGATACGGCACGTCCGGCGCAGGTCCGAGAAACAGGTCCCATCGCAGGCCCGGCGGCGGCGTCTGCGGATTCTCTGCCATCGCGCGCAGGATCGCGTTATCCACGGTACGCATGCTCCAGCGCGGAGGCACCACCGCGTTCGTTGCCGCCGCGGCGGCTGCGGCCGCCGCGCTCATCGCGCCTGCCGTCGTCGCGGAGGCGCTCGCAGCCGGCGCGCCAAGGATCGGCGTGGTGATGGCTGGTGGCGATGGCCGAGCGGGACGCGGGATGCCCTGCGGCCAGTACCGCTGCGGCCGATCCGTCCACACGTGCACCTCGCGCACCGCGCCGATCACGCCAGCGCCGACAATCTCCTTGATGCGGCGCGATCCCTCCATGGAGTGGCCCTGGTTTCCCATCTGCGTCACGACGCGCGTCTCGCGCGCCGTACGCGCGAGCAGCCGTGCCTCGTGGACCGAGTACGTCAGCGGCTTCTGCACGTAGACGTGCTTGCCGGCTTTCATGGCGAGGTTGGCCATGATGCCGTGCAGATGGTCCGGTGTGGCGATGACGACCGCATCGATGTCTTTCTGCTGTTCGAGCATGATGCGGAAATCGACGTACTTCGCCGCCTTTTCGTAGGCCGCCTTCAGGCGCAGCGATTCCGGCGTTGACGACGTCTGTCCCTGCGGGGGACGCAGGCGGCCGGCGAGCGACCGCTCGACGTAGGCGAAGTCCACGTCGCAGACCGCAACGATGTTCTCGCCCGCCTGGACGAGCACATTCATGTTCACCATCCCCATGCCGCCGATGCCGATGCACGCCACGTTGAGCGTCCGGCTGGGCGCGCGATAGCCCACACCGCCCAGCACGTGCCGTGGCACGATCATCGGCGCGAGCGCAAGTGCCGCCGCCGCTCGGCTGCCGTCGCGAACGAAGGTGCGTCGTGAAATGCGGGTGTCGTCGTCCTCGGGAACCATGAGCTCTCCAGTGGTTGGCGGTTTGGTGAAGTTGCGCGACGGACGACGGCCCGGCCAGTCGTACCCGCTGCCACAACCCGCTATCACGGCCGTGCGCTCCGCCCTCGCCGCCAGGTAGCACGACCGTATATTCCGCGACGATGAGCCACGCTCACGCACATCCGCACGCGTCGCCGGACGCGCACGCCGGCCATGCACATGACGCATCCGGACGGGGCGGCGCGCATCATCACGCCCCGGCGAATTTCGACCGCGCGTTCGCCATCGGCGTCGGCCTCAACCTCGCCTTCGTGCTGGCGGAAGCCATCTTCGGCTTGCGCGCGCATTCACTCGCGCTTCTTGCCGACGCCGGTCACAACCTCAGCGACGTGCTGGGTCTGGCGCTCGCGTGGGCGGCGAGCGTGCTCGCACGCCGCGAGCCCACTCCGCGCTTCACCTACGGCCTGCGCCGATTCTCCATCCTCGCCGCGGTGGCCAATGCGGGCATGCTCCTCATCGCGGTCGGGGCCATCGCGATCGAGGCGATCCAGCGATTCCGCAATCCGGCACCCGTCGCGAGCGCCACGGTGATGATCGTCGCCGCCATCGGCATCGTCATCAACGTGGGCACCGCGCTCGGGTTCCGGCGCGGCCGCGACGCCGACCTCAACGTGCGCGGCGCGTTCCTCCACATGATCAGTGATGCGGTCGCCTCGGCGGGCGTCGTCGTCACAGGGCTGCTGCTGCTGGTCACCGGGTGGCTCTGGCTCGACCCCGCCGTCAGCCTGGTGCTCGTGGCGCTCATCACGTGGAGCACCTGGGGCCTCGCCCGGCAATCGCTCGACCTGGCACTCGACGCCGTGCCGGCCGGCATCGACTACGACGCCGTGCACGCGCTGCTCTCGTCACGCGACGGAGTGGTGGAGGTACACGACCTCCACATCTGGGGAATGAGCACCACCGACGTCGCCCTCACCGCGCATCTGGTACGTCCGTGTGGCGGCGGCGAGGATGCGTTGCTCGCGGAAGTCGCCGCGCTGTTGCGGACGCGCTTCGGCATCGCGCACGCCACGATCCAGCTGGAGCAGGGGCTGGCCGTCCACTCCTGCGAGCTCGCTGCGCCAGGCCGCGTCTAGCGCCCGACCTTTCACCCAGGGTCTCGATGAAGCTCAAGGAAGTGCTGTACGGCCTGGGCATCAAGCCTCGAGCGCGCGTCTACCCGTTCGAGCTGGTGAGCTTCCAGCTGGAGCGCGACGGCGACGTGGGATTCGCGCAATGGCAGCATCCCGGCGCCCTGCGCTGGAAGACGACCATCACCCAGGCGATGGTCGACGAGGCACGGCACTGGATCCGGCCGGGCGACACGTGCATCGACGTCGGGGCACACACCGGTGACTCCACGCTCCCGATCGCGCTGGCGGCCGGCCCCACCGGTGCCGTGCTGGCGCTCGAGCCGAATCCCCACGTCTACAAGGTGCTCCTCGCCACCGCCGCGCTGAACAGCCGGACGACGCGCATCTATCCGCTCATGTTCGCGGCTGTGCCGGAAGACGGCGAGCTGGTGTTCGAGTACTCCGACTCCGGGTTCTGCAACGGAGGACTGCACGAGGGCATCGGACAGTGGACGCACGCGCACTTCTTCAAGCTGCGCGTGAAGGGCCGCAATCTCGCTCGCTACATGGAGCGTGAATTCCCGCGGGAGGCAGACCGCCTGCGCTTCGTCAAAGTGGATGCGGAGGGCTATGATCGGAGCGTCGTGGCGTCCCTCCGCCCGCTCATCGAGCGCTCGCGACCGTTCGTTCGCTGCGAGGTGTTCAAGCATTCCCCACACGCGGAACGCACGCTGTTCTGGCGCGAGCTGCGCGGCCTGGGCTATCGGATCCATCGGTTCGAGTCCGACACGCGCTATCGGGGCGAAGAGCTCGCGGAGGACGACATGATGCGCTGGCCGCACTTCGACATCTTCTGCACGCCGGACGCCTGACCCGCGCGACATGAGCGACGACGTGGGAAACTTCCGCGCCAGGAAACCCGACTGGCTGATCGGACGGTGGCGTCTCGTGCACGCTGAGCCGGTCATCGGATTTCTGCCAGGCACGAGCATGGAATTCCACAGTGACGGCGCGTTGCGGTACACCATCTCGCTCGAGGGACGCGAGCAGGTCATCACGCTGCTCTACCGCACCGACGACGGGCTCCTGCGCACGGAGAATCCGCTCGCGCCCCATGCGACTGCCACTCCCTTCCGGCAGGGTCCGGGCGACACGCTGGTGCTGGACTTCCCGGACGGTCCCGCGGTGCTGCTTCGTGTGCAGGACGTCGAGCGCGGATGGTGACCCTCGCCTCGCGGGAACTCCTGCCGAGGGTGGTCGCTACTGCCAGTGTGAGCGCGCCTTTCGACTCCGTGAACCCCGGTCGCGATGCAGACTTCGCGCGCGTCGCGCTGCCGTTGCTGCCGACGATCGCTCGCGTGGCCGGAAGCCTCGCCCGCGATCGGGCGGATGCAGACGATCTCGTGCAGGACACCTTTCTCAAGGCGTTCCGTCACTGGCATACGTTCGTGCCTGGCAGTGACTGCAAGCGATGGCTCGCGGCCATCTGCCGGAACACCTTCTTTGCGCAACGCGCTCGCCAGCGATGGGTCACGGCCGTGGGCGACGACATGGAGCTGGAGACGTTCGCCGCCGTCCACCTCCACAAGCTGGCGCGAGACCGTGGCGTGGAGGACGCGTTCGCCCGACTCGACGTGGGGCCGGCGATCCGTGAGGCGATCGACGCGCTCGACGCGCCATTCCGCGACGTCGTGCTGCTCGTGGACGTCGAGGAGTTCCGCTACGAGGAGGCGGCCGACGTCCTCGGCATTCCGGTCGGCACCGTACGATCACGCCTCTACCGGGCGCGGCGCCAGCTCCAGCAATCGCTCGTCGACTACGCGGTCGACGCAGGTTTCTCCAGCGTGCGACCGCCACCGCCCGCTCTTACCGCCGCGACTACTTCAGGAGTTCCTCATGGCAACTCGTGACGAGTGCACGACGATCGTGCGCCAGCTCTGGCCCTATCTGGATGGGGCACTGCCTGACGCGATGCAGGCACGCGTCGTCGCACATCTCGAGGGGTGCGTGAACTGTCGATCGCATTTCGACTACGAGCGCGAGTTTCTCGCCGCGGTGCACAACGCCGGCGCCTCGGGTGATTTCGAGCCGCTGCGGGCCAGGGTCCTGTCGGCACTCACCGACCAGGGCTTCACCATCTCCTAGAGAGGGCGCCGCATGTTCGTGCTCGCGTTCCTGGGCGGAGTCCTCACGATTCTGAGCCCCTGCATCCTTCCGGTGCTGCCACTCGTGTTCGCTCGCGGCGGCCGGTCGTTCGTACGGGAAATCGTGCCGATGCTGCTGGGGCTCGCGATCGCGTTCACCGCTGCGGCGCTCGTCGCCACCGCGACGGCGCGATGGCTCCTCGTGGCCGGCGACATCTCGCGAAACGCCGCACTGCTTCTGCTGGCGCTCGTGGGATTGACCCTGATGTCCACGCGAATCGCCGGCTGGGTCGCACGCCCCGTCACGCGAGCGGGCGGCGCCCTGCTCGGCGGGCCGACGCACGGCGCGACGTCACCCCTGCGATCGGGCATCGTCGGAATGGCGATCGGATTTCTCTGGGCACCGTGCGCCGGACCCATCCTTGGCCTGCTCATCGCCGCTGCCGCGGTTGCGAATGCGCCGCGCGCGTCGCTCCTCTTCCTCACCTTCGCGCTCGGAGCCGTCGTGTCACTCGCCGTCGTCACGTCCGTCACCGGTCGTGTGCTGGCGCGCCTCAAGCGCGCCGGTGCCGCCGACGTGGTCATTCGTCGCACACTCGGCGTCGCGACACTCGCGACCGTCGTGCTCCTGCTGTTCGGATGGGATCGCGCGCTGTTCGCCGACGCGGCGCTGGTACGAACGGCCCGCGCGGAGGAACTGCTCGTGCAGAAACTCGCGCCCGACGCGCGTCCGGCCGTCGATGCCGGCCTCTCGCTCGATGCCTTCGCTGCCGAGGAGGAGGCGCGCACCGCACCGGTCTCGCTGCCCGTCATGGACGGCGTGCTGCCGCCGTTCACCGGCGCCACCGAGTGGATCAACTCACCCGCGCTCACGCCCGAGGCCCTGCGTGGGAAAGTCGTGCTCGTCGACTTCTGGACGTTTTCGTGCTACAACTGCCTGAACGCATTGCCACACGTGAAGGCGCTCGAGGCGAAGTACAGGGATCGGGGGTTCGTCGTCGTGGGCGTGCACACACCCGAGTTCGCGCGGGAGCGGGATCGTGACAACGTGAGACGCGAGGTCGCGAGGCTCGGGATCACCTACCCGGTCGTGATGGACAACGACTACACCATCTGGCGCGCGTTCAACAACCGGTACTGGCCCGCCGCATACTATGCCGACGCGACCGGTCGTCTGCGCTTCCACCATTTCGGCGAAGGTCGCTATGATGAGCAGGACAAGGTGGTAGCCAGACTGCTGGCTGAGCGCGACGCCGCGCGTACGCCGGGAGGTCGCTGACATGTCCGACCTCGTCAAGCGCAATCACTGGGTCATCCGGGTCACGCACTGGGTGAACGTCGTCGCCATCGTCGTCATGACGGGGAGCGGACTGCGAATCTTCAATGCGCATCCCTCGTTCGGACGGCCCGGCGAGACGTTTCCGCTCAATCCGTGGGAGGGGCAGGCCATTCCCGCGTGGCTCACGTTCGGCGGTTGGCTCGGTGGCGCACGACACTGGCACTTCGCCATGATGTGGCTCCTGCTCGCCAATGCGTTCGTGTATCTGGGGTTCCTGTTCCTCCACGGCGAATGGCGGCACATCGCCCCGCGACGCGGCGATGCGCGCGACGCGCTGGAAATGATCAAGTTCTACCTGTTCGTGCGCCGCGATCATCCGCACCAGGGCAAGCACAATGCGCTGCAGAAGAGCGCGTACTTCGCCATGCCTGTGCTGGGCCTCATCATCGTCCTCAGCGGTCTCGCGATCTGGAAGCCCGTCACCCTGGGGTTCATCACCGCGCTGTTCGTCAACTACAAGTGGGCCCGATTCATCCACTTCGCGTCGATGACCGTCCTGCTGCTGCTCGCCGTCGTGCACGTCTTCATGGTGTTCGCCGTCGATCCGTACTCCCTGCGCTCGATGGTCACCGGCTGGTACGATCGCGCCCGGTCGCCCGAGGCGCGCAATGCGCGGCCCTTCTACCACCTCTTCGGACCGGCGAAACAGGCACCGGTCCGCCGCGAGGATGCACAGCGATGAGCATCGACCGCCGCCGTTTCCTCACCATCTCGGCCGCCACGTTCTCCGGCACGCTGCTGGCGGCGTGCAACAAGAATCCGCGCAGCGCCGACAAGCTGCTGGATCTTGCCGAGTCGGCGAACGAGTCGATCGAGCGCTCGATCTTCCGCCACGATTCCATGGATCGCGTGCCGGCATCGGCGAAAGTGGCGGGAAAGGACTTTCCCAAGTACTTCATCTCCGAAACCGTGCCGATGTGGGATGCTGCGGCGCGCGGCGAGTGGCGGCTGGAAGTGTCGGGTGCAGTTCGACGACCGGTCACGCTTTCACTCGAGGCCCTGACGAAGCTGCCGCGCGTGACGCAGAAAGTGGATCACTTCTGCGTGGAAGGGTGGAACGCGCGTGCGGTCTGGTCCGGCGTGCGGGTGAGCGACCTCGCGCGACTCGTGGAGCCCACTGCCGATGCGAAGTACGTCGACTTCGGCGGCTTCGACAAGGGCTATCACGAGAGCTGGGACATGCAGAGCGCGATGCATCCGGCCACGCTCGTGGCGTATGGGATGGATGGACGAATGCTCAGCCCGGCGCACGGCGCGCCGGCGCGCGTGCATTCCCCGGTGAAGCTTGGATACAAGAACACGAAGTATCTCACCCGCGTCGTGTTCATGCCCGCGCGCAACGGCGGGTACTGGAGCGATCAGGGCTACGAGTGGTTCGGCGGTACCTGAACGCGCGAGCGGCGCCGGGTCGTCCGGCGCCGCGATGCAGTGAGTCCGCTACTCGATGGCCGCCATGCGGAGTGCGGCCTCGATGTCCTGCGCGTCCCCGACGCCGGTGTAGACCACCTTCCGGTTCCGGTCAATCACGACGACGTACGACGTGTGCGGCACGGCGAACGCCTTCGCGGCCATGTCGTCACGGTCGAACACGAACGCGCCGCCCATCTTCTGCTTCGTGGCGTGCGCGACCTGCCGCTTCCGCGTCTGGTTCGAGGAGACTCCTACGCTGACGAAGGTCACCTTGCCCGCGTGCTTCCTGCGCGCGGCCCGCATCGCGGGCTCCAGCTTCCGGCAGAGCGGGCACCACGTGGCCCAGAACTCCAGCACGACCGGCTTGTCGCCGTAGAAGTCGGCGAGGTCCATCGGCTTGCCGTTCATCGCCACCACCGCGGCAGACGGTGCGATGGTGCCCACCTTGATGCCCATGTCCTGCGCGCCCGCGCTGGGCGCGGTGCCAAGGGCGGCGACGAGCCCGGCGGCGACGAGGGAACCGACACGGAGGCTGCGTGCGATGGTGTTCATATCAAGAGTTGTCCCATGGAAATGAGGTAGTACTCGGCGACGCCGAGCAGGACGAGCGCGAAACCGCGCTTGATCCGAAGCATCCACGCACCGGCGCGCGGAAGACGGACGGTCTGGTCGGCGGCCACGCCGACGACGAGCAGCAGCGTGCACATGCCGAACGAGAACGCGAGCAGGTAGGCGAATCCGAGCGTCGCGCTGCCTGTCGTCGTCACCCACGTGAGGATGGCCGCGAGCACGGGCGCGCCGCACGGCGCAGCAACCAGGCCAGACACGATGCCCATCGTGAGCGCGCCGGCGAACCGACCACCCGTTCCCATCGATGCCGCGCGAGCCTGAAGCGTCGGTGGCACGAACGAGGGAATGAGATCGAGCATCATGGCCGCCGCGACGAGCATCACGTTGGCCATCGCGAATGACAACCATGGGTTGGTGCTCGTGGCGCCGAACATCGTGCCGGTGAGTCCGGCGACGAGCCCGAGTGACGCGTAGGTGGCGGCGAGTCCGGCAACGTAGGTGAGCACGAGCGCGATGCGTCGCACGCGCGTCGTCTCTCTTGATGGTCCGCCGACGATCGCCGCCGTCACCGGGATCATCGGATACAGACATGGCGTGAGGCTCGTGAGCACACCGCCCGCATACGCACCAGCGATCGCGACGAGCGGTCGGTCGCCAAGCGCCGCCGCGAGTTCGGCAAGTCCGAATGTCATCCGTGCTGTAGCGATGATCGACGCAATCAGTTCCGCCCGAGTTCGCCACCCGGTCGAGCGACGACGCTTGCGAGAGTGAGCCGGGCACCGAACGTGCCCGCTGATATCGTCGACGCGCCCGCCATTCGTGATTCGCACGTGACGCGGTGCATCGGCAAACGTGGACCGAACAGCACGGGGGATTTCCGAAATGCAACACATCATGTGGACGCGAGGAGTTCGCGCGGCCGCCCTCGCCACACTGACCGCGACCAGTCTGGTCGTGGTCGCCTGTGGCAAATCCGATAACGAAGGAGCGACCATGGATTCGGCGACGATGACGGCAACGCGCGACAGTGCGACCCCGATGGCTGCCGGAGCGCCCGACGCCACCATGCAGGCCGTGCTCGACGAGCTGGGCGCGCTGAAGGGCAAGCCGATCGAGACACTGACGGCGGCAGAAGCGCGCAAGCAGCCGACACCGACCGATGCCGTGAAGGCGCTGCTGACGAAGCAGGGCAAGCCCACGACCCCGCCGCCGGGCGTCACCCTCACCAATCGCAGTGTGTCCGGCGCCGCCGGCAACCTGCCCGCGAACATTTACACGCCCGATGGTGCGGGTCCGTTTCCCGTCATCGTGTATTTCCACGGTGGCGGCTGGGTAATCGGCACGAAGGACGTGTACGACGGTGGCGCGCGCGCCCTGTCGATGATGTCCGGCGCGATCGTCGTCTCCGCGGACTATCGCGTGGGGCCGGAGCACAAGTTCCCCGCGTCGCACGACGACGCGGTTGCCGTCTACGAGTGGGCGCTGAAGAACGCCGCATCGATCAAGGGCGACCCCACGAAGGTCGCGCTGGCCGGAGAGAGTGCGGGCGGCGGACTGGCTGTGGCAACGGCGATCGCCGCACGCGACAAGAAGCTGCAGATGCCGCTGGCCGTCGTCTCGGTGTATCCGATCGCCGGGAGCGACACCACGACGCCGTCGTACGTCGCGAACGCCGCGGCGAAGCCGCTCAATCGACCGATGATGTCATGGTTCTTCGATCAGTACCTGCGGAGCGCGGCCGACCGGCAGGATCCGCGCATCAATCTCGTTGGCGCGAATCTCCAGGGTCTGCCGCCCACCACCATCATCAACGCGCAGATCGATCCGCTGCTCAGCGAGGGCGAGATGCTCGCGTCGAAGCTCAGGTCCGCCGGCGTGACAGTGGAACAGAAGACCTGGGACGGCGTGACGCACGAGTTCTTCGGCATGGGCGCCGTGCACGAGAAGGCACGCGACGCGAACGAAATGGCGGCGAATGCGTTGAAGAAGGCGTTTGGGAAGTAATGAAGTCCGACATGTCCCCCACCGCTTCGAGTTGCGGGGAGACGTGAAGGATCTCATCCTCTTCAATCGTCCGTTTCCATCGGGAATCGGGAGCACGGAACGCACGACGCATGATCTCTTGCTGCAGGCCGGGCTCGGACTCACCTTCTGAGGCACGGCCGGTCGACACGGGCGCCCGGAGCATGCTGCTTCGGGCGCCCGTGCCGTATCACCCTCACCATTCCGCGCATGCCAGACGCACCGCCAGTCACACACAACGCCGCCGCCGGTCGGTTCGAGGCCGCAACCGCGCATGGCACCGCGCTGCTGAAGTATGTGCCGAGAGGCAAGGCCCTGGATCTCGTGCACACCGAGGTGCCGCCGGCAGTTGAAGGGCAGGGCATCGGCATGTCGCTCGCTCGCGCCGCGCTGGAGCATGCACGCACGCAGAACGTGCAGGTGATTCCGACGTGCCCGTTCGTGAAGGCCTATATCGGAAAACACCCGGAATACGCCGACCTCGTCACGGCACGATGAGGTAGGTCGGTAGGTCGGTAGGTCGGTAGGTCGGGCCGTCACCCACCTACCCACCTACCGACCTACCCACCTACTGGTACTGGATGTACAACGGACGTGGATTCAGCCGAAGCACTTCGCTCGGCGTGAGCAGCGCGTCGCCTTTCTTCGTGTCGTTGCCGTAGAAGATCTTGAATCCGGTGAACTGTACCGGCTCCTTCTTCACGTAATCGCGATACGAGTCGAACTTGAGCCAGGGCGGTCCCCACCCGTCCATGTCCATCACGATCTGCACGTTGGGCGTGAACTTGATGTCGCGATAGTTCGTGACCATGGGCCGCGTGAAGCGATGGACCACGAGGATCTTGGGTGGGAGCTTCTTGGCGCGGGCGATCTCGTCGAGAAAGTTCACCGCCCAGTTCACGTCCTTCGCGTCGAGTGTGCCGATCTTGCTGCCGGGCACCTTCCCCGACGGCGCCATGGCAAATTCCGGATCGAGCGCGAGATGCACGTCGGGGTTTTCCAGAATGGGACGTAGGCGCGGCAGCTCCGCCTGCACGGTGCTCTTGCCCACCTGAATATCGACGAAGAAGATGCCGCCCTTTGCCTTGATCCACGAATACACCTCGTTCACCAGCGAGTCGCGCATCTGCAGCCGGTAGAGACCGTTCTTTCCGGGTGCTCCCTGGGCGACCGTCACGATGAGGTGCAACGCGGGGACGACGGGATGACTCGGATCCGCCTTGGCCCAGTTCGCCACTTCCCGGTCCAGCTTCGCGAGCATTTCGTCCTTGGGGAACTCACCAAGCACGCCCATCTTCTTCGAGAGCGGGTTGCCGTAGTACGCCACGACACGCTTGTTCGGCAGGATCGCCCCCGCGAGCGGCGCGGGCATCTTCACCGGCCACAGCTTGTCGAGCACGGAGTCCGGCTTGGTCATGCTCTCCAGCGCGACGCTGTCGCGACGTGGACGCTTCGGGAGCACGCTTGCGGGCAGCGTCTCATCGCCTGTGCTGACCCGTTGCGGGGCCGAGCTTGCGGTCCCTGCTCCGGCAGTGCGCGCAGCGGAATCCCCGGACGTTGCTCCGCCCGCCCCGCTGGATCGCGCAGATGCCGAATCGGCGCCGCCTCCCGTGCTGGAGCATGCCATGAGGAGCGTGAGCACGAAAACCGCACCCAAAGCGGTGAGAGACCGAGGTAAAGTCGAACGAGGAGTGAACACGATCGCAGTGGGGTATGAGGAAAGCCCGGACCCGTCAGGGTCCCGGAATATCGACCGGCCGACGTGCAAGCACCAAGCCTCGGACATGAGCAAGGGGTGCGCCCCGAGCCGGTTGACTCGCGAGGTCGCACATCCATAGCCTTCCCGTCCATGACCCACGATGCTGGCGACAGTGCTCGAGGCTGTGCACTCACACTTCTCCTCCTCGACGCCGCCCGGGCCGTCGAAGCGCGGGCGGAAGGCGCGCTGGGCGAGATCGGTTTGTCGCTCGCGTCGCTGGGTGCCCTGCGTCACCTCGTCCTCGCTCCCGAGCCGCTCACCCTCTCGCAGCTCGCCGAACGCCACTGCTGCGGCAAATCGAACGTGACGCAGCTCGTCGATCGCCTTGAATCGGATGGCCTCGTCTCGCGGGAAAGTGATCCCGATGATCGCCGTACCATTCGAGCAGCAGTCACCGAATCGGGACGCACGGCGTATGCGAGGGCCAACGCCCTGCTGGCCGAGCACGAGCGCGCCATCGATGCGCAGCTTGGTACCGGACCGCGGGCGGACCTCGCGCGCGGCCTCAGGGCGTTGCGCGAGGGTTGACGCTTACGGAATCCTGATGATGATTGGCTTTGGCGGCGGCGGAATCTCGTCCCGCGTCCTTGATCGCGCCGGTGCCGGACGCGCTCGGCGCGGGGCCCGCCGCACCGGAGCCTTGATGGTCGACCGAGCCTTTGCCTTCGCCCTGACCGGGGTCGCTGGGCGTGACGTCGGGGCATCGGGCTTTGCCGCACTTGCCCGGGCCTTGACCGCCGCCGGCGTGTCGGCCTTCGGCACAGGCGTCACGCTCGCCGGAACCGGCGCCGTGGTCGCCGTCGATGGCGGAGGCAGTGCGATCGTCACCGGTGCGGATGGCGCCGGTACTGCTGCTGCAGGCTGGCTCGTGGGCGTGGCAACGACCCCTGTCGTCGCGGCCGTGGAATCGGATACCGGCTCGCCGAGCAGCCCTTCCATGAACGGCTTCGCGATACAGTCGTAGAATCCACGGCCTCTGCAGATCGTAGAGCCCTGGTTCTCGATGAAGCCCTTCACCTTGCTGGGATACGTGTGGCAGCGTGGCGTGTTGGTCCCTCGCACGCAGCCGTTGTAGCGGAGCAGGGCAGTGGCCCAATCGCGTTCGCGGACCTGCCCTTTGCGGTCCTTCGGCCGGAAATACTGATTGAGGATGAACACGCCGTACTTCACGTTCGTGGAGTCGGTGGCGAGGTCGCGGCCGAACAGCTTCGTCATCTCCTTGTTGAGCCACACCTTCGGATAGACCTGCATCAGTCCCACCGCGCCCACGTTGGACGTCGCCTTGGAGACGAACCGCGAGTTCTCGGTGAGCATCACGCCGAAGATGATGGCGGGCGAGATGCCGCGCCGGTACGCCTCGCGCACCGCGTAGTGCGCGATGGAGTCCGCGCGGGCGGAATCGACCTGCTTGAGGCGCATCACGTCCTCGTAGAAATTCCGCTTCTCACTCTCGAATTGTGGAGTGGTCATGAAGCGCGTGATCGCGCTGCTGTCCACCGGTGCGATCACGGCGGCCACCTCCGGCGCTCGCTTGCGCAGCTCTTCGCCCAGCGATCCCCGTGTGGCATACACCGGCCGCGTGACCCGCACGGTGTAGATGATCACGCCCAGCAGCACGACGACCGCGCCGACGGCGCGCAGCAGGTGGACGAGTCTCGAGGTGGAGCGTGGAGCGCCCCGCCTGCCTCGATCCGCGCTGGCCTGCGCGCCCCCCTCGCGGCGATCCGCCCTGTTTCGGCGCTCGCCCGCGTTGCCACCGTCGGGCACGTGAACGCTAGCGGAAGAGACCGAACTGCCCGAGGAGCCACCACAGAATGATGAAGACGAGGACGGTACTGAAGCATCCACCGCCCAGCTTCTTCGCCCCGTACCCGGCAGCCAGACCGCGCAGCAACTTGCTCATCGCATCACTCCAGACGGTTGGGTATGTCGTCCGGAGTGCAGGAGCCGTACCGGCCTAGGGAGGCCGGACCCTCGTCTCAACGGGCCGAAGGCGCTGGCTGGACGGGTGTCGGCAGCTCGCTGCCGCCCGTGGCGGGTGGCGTCAGCACGCCGCCGCTCGTGGTGGGCGTGGGGAGCGCCCCACCGCCGGGCACCACGACGGAAGGTGCGTCGGCGGGAGCTGGCGTTGTGGCCGGGTCGTCCGCCGGTGCGTCCGGCTGCGCGAGGCGATAGCGCAACGGGTCGACCTGACGCCCGTTCACCAGCACTTCATAGTGCAGATGCGGACCAGTGGTTATTCCGCTCGAGCCCACGGTGGCAATGAAGGTGCCCTTTGCGACGACATCGCCCACCTGGACCATGGACGCGGTGAGATGCGCGTATCGCGTGCGAACACCCGGCGTGTGCTCCATCTCCACCACGAGACCGAACCCGAACTTGCGCCCGACGAAGGAAACCGTTCCGGCAGCGGGAGCGGTGATGTGCGTGCCGCGCGGCGCCGCGACGTCCACGCCGAGATGCGGCCGGCGAATACGCAGGACGGGATGACGTCTCGAGCGGGAGAATCCGCTCGCCAGCCGGCCGATGACGGGCAGGCCCTCGATCGAGCGGGGCGCGAGCGAGACGCTCGAGTTCTCGGCCGTGCGATTCGATCGCGACGAGCCGGGCTTGCGCGCCGCCAGGCGAGAGGCCGTCGATCTGGCTGGCGTGGCGTCGGACGGAAAGGGAATCGGCGCGCCAGGCAGCACGTCGAACAACGAGTCACCCACGGCCTCGTCGTCCGTCGCGAGCTGCGCGCGTGCCAGCGTGAGGGAGTCCTCGAGCAGCTCGAGGCGCTCCCGAAGCTGCTCGTTCTCCGCGTCACCGAACAGGCTGGGCGCATCGACCGCTCCCAGCACCGCGGCAACGGCGCCTCCTGCCAGCAGCAGCGTGGCGGCGAGCATCACGACCACCACCTGCGCCTGCCAGCGCGACACGCCGAACGTGCGCGTGCGCGCGCTCGGGGTGGGCGGGACGAGCATCACGCGCCAGGGTCGCTGCTCCACCGGAACGAAGCGCGCCGGCCGCCGCGGCGCGGCAGCCGGCGGTGCCGGCGATACGATGGTGGGAACGTAGGCGGGGGTGATCCGCCGAATGGGGATGACCTGGGCTTCCGCGTGCGCGCCGACGAGATGAATGCCGGGCGCGGGTATGCGCTGGACGTATCGTGGCGTCGGCTTCGCGGAGCTCATCGTCTATCTCCGCGCGGCGGACAGGGCATCCAGCGGACGCCCATGAGCGTCCGACGATCCGGGAGGTCCCATCAGGACTCGCCCGTTCACGACGCCGCCCTCCTGCACGAGGATCGATCCGGTGTGGACATCACCGGTCACGACCGCCGTGGCCTGGAGCTCGACGCGCTCGGACGCGTGGACGTTTCCGGTGATCGTGCCGCCGACCACGACCTCACGGGCGTGAATGTCTCCGGTGATCCGGCAGCCGACCCCGACAACCACCGAGTCGGCGCTGAGCACCGATCCATCCAGGTTTCCTTCGATACGAAGAGAGCCGGTGGTTTCCAGATCGCCCGTGATGGTCAACGGGGCATCGAGGAGCGAGTAGCCTTTGCCGATGGGAGCGGACTTGCTGGCTGCGGGTGAGGCAGTACGGGGGCGAGAGAAGATGCGCATGTCACGGCAACGGCTGAATTGTGTCGTGCGGGCCCTCGATGTCCCGCCCCTGCAACATCAAGACGACCCATCAGCTCGCTGGACACGACCCGAACAAAGTCCGTACACATGTTGTGATTCAGGGTGCCCGCGCGTCAGTGTCCGAAGACACCAATCGCGCTCGGGGGGCTGGCATAGCGTCTGCCTTAGAAGAGCAGGTATTACGTCTCGGCCGTGGCCGATCATTCAGGAGGCATCATGCGCATTGCTCTCAAGACGTTCCTTTTCGCTCCCGCGTTCGTGGTCGCGGCAGCATGCAGCCAGGACAAGCCCGCCGATCCGTCGCTCAACGCTGACCTGAGCCTCGCCGCCCAGGCCAACAATGCGCGACTCGATTCCATCAGCGCGGCTGAGCGTACGGCCGCCATGGTCGCACCCGCTCCGGCTGCTGCGCGCCCGGCGCCTGCGCGTACCTCCACGAGCACCGCACGCCGCACGACATCCACTCGTCGCTCGTCCTCGAGCGGATCGTCGACCGGCAGCAGCACCGGAAGCACGGTTCAGTCGGCTCCGCGTACGGAAACGGTGAAGAACACGAAGCGTGACGCCATCATCGGCGGCGTGGCCGGCGCGGCGATCGGTGCCGCCACGAGCCGCGACAAGGTGAAGGGCGCGGTGATCGGCGGCGCGGCTGGTGCCATTCTCGGCGGCGTGATCGGCAACAACGTGGACGTCCAGAAGAAGCCCGTTCCCTGAGGCGTTGAGTTTAGTGCGCCCCCCACCGCGCGAACACAATAGTGGGGCCGACGAGCGCTTCCCCATCCGTCGACCGGCTGACCTGCCGGCCCAGGGTGGCGAAGCGCTCGTCGAGCATCTGGCCGAACGGGTGGCGCGAGCCGAACGCGAGTTGCGACTCGCGCGAGACCGCGCGTCGACGGCGGAGCGAGACCGCGCGCTGCTCAGTCGAGTCGCACGCCAGGTCGTCGAGCACGTCAGCACCACTCCTGCGGAGCTGACGCGACTGCTGCTTCCGGTGCTCGGACGCTGGTGTGCGGTGGACGAACTGGTGCGCGGGAGTGCGACGCGAGCCGTCGTGGCTCACGATCCAGCCGATGAGGCGAATGCGCATGCGCTCGAGGGACCGCTGCGGCTGGCGAGTGAATCCAGCATCGGTCTCGGGAGAGTGATGCGCGGTGGCCGGATCGAGCGACTCTCCGCACTTCCTGCGCTTCGCGACGATGCGACGCCAGATGATCGAACGGCCCATGCCGCCATCGCTCGACTCGCGCGAGGGCCCCTGCTCATCGTTCCGGTGCTCACCGGCGGGCGCGTCGTGGCGGCGCTCACCTTCGGTCGTGGAGTCGACGAGCCGGAGTACGACGAGCCCGCGCAGTGGCTCGCCGCCGAACTCGCCCCGTTCGTGGCCCTCGAGATCGAGCATCGACAGATTGCCTCCGTGTCCGCGAGCGCGTCGCAGGCGAAGGCCCAGTTCCTCACCATGATGAGCCACGAGCTGCGCACGCCGCTGAACGCGATCGCCGGCTACGCGCAACTGCTGGAGATGGGATTCCGTGGCCCGCTCAACGAGGGGCAACAGGACGCGGTGTCGCGCATCCTGCGGGGTCAGGAGCACCTGCTGGAACTGGTGGACGCCGTGCTCACCTTCTCGCGTCTCACCAGCGGCAAGCTGGTGCTCGAGTCGTCGCCCGTCGCCGCGTCGTCGATTCTGCTCGATGCGCGCGAGCAGTACGATCCGCTGTTCTCCGCGCAGGGCATCGACTTCCGCGTCGAATCCTGCGCCAGGGAGACGATGGTGAGCGCCGATGCCGATCGTGCGCAGGAAGTGTTGCGTCATCTCCTGGCGAACGCCCTCAAGTTCACGCGGCGCGGCGGCACCGTGCGACTCGGCTGCGAGGTGGGTGCCGGGGTCGTGCACTTCGTTGTCGCCGACACGGGACGCGGCATTCCGCAGGCACATCTCGAGAGCATCTTTCATCCGTTTGTGCAGGTCGAGAAGGGTCTCACCCGATCGGTAGACGGTACGGGCTTGGGACTCGCCGTCGGTCGCGAGCTCGCTGAGCGGATGGGCGGCACGCTGACGGCGTCGAGCGAAGTCGGCGTGGGATCGCGCTTCGTCCTCACGCTGCCGCTGCTCGACGATGATGAGCGCGTCGACTCGATTGACAGTCCTTCCGTGGCGGGGTAATATTCAAGGCTGCATCCCCCCCGCGCCGACTCGCTTTGGTCGACGCCGCCGCGCGGGTCATCACTGTTCGGGCAGCATCGTTCCGCGCATCAGGCGCGGACATCACACGGGAAGGGCGTACTGATGGTCGAGATTTTTCTCGAAGAAAGCGATCGGCTGGACTGGGCACTCAAGGCGTTCAAGCGGAAGATCGCCAAGGCCGGGATCCTCAAGGATCTTCGCAAGAAGCGGTATTACGTGAAGCCCAGTGAGGCGCGCCAGCTCAAGGCCGCCGCCGCGCGCCGTCGCAGCCGTACCGAGCGCTCGCGCTAGCCCGTCGGGCTCCCGCGCAAGTCACGGATGGCGAAAGAAGACGCGATTCAGCTGGAAGGCTCGGTCACAGAAGTACTTCCGAACGCGACATTTCGGGTGCAATTGACCAACGGCCACAACGTGCTTGCGACGCTCGGCGGCAACATGCGCCGTTTCCGCATTCGCGTTCTCGCGGGCGACCGCGTCACGATCGAGGTCTCGCCGTACGACCTCACGCGCGGACGCATCACGTTCAGGCACAAGAACTGACCTGAGAACTGAACGTAGGTGGGTAGGTGGGTAGGTGGGTAGGTGAGGAAAGGGCACACCGGACTTGATCCGCTGTGCCCTTTCTGCCTCCCCGACCTACCGACCTACCGACCTACCGACCTACCTCCGTATCGCTTCCAGCGCCGACCCCCGCCGCGAACCCGGATACGGCACCTCTCCCTTCGCCGCGCGCCAGAGCACCCGGTTGAACAGGTCTTCGTCCGCGACGTCCTCGATGCGCAGGTCGAGCCGCGCGGATTCGCGGGCGGCTGGTCCGGTGCTGGCGTTCATCTCCGTGAGACTCACGGCCGGCACGAGGGCGGTCCACGGCCGAAGATCGGGCCTGTCGCTCCAGATCTCCCGGAGCGGACGTCCGAAGTAATCGAAGTGTGACAGCGCATCCAGCCCAAGAATCTCTTCGATCGTGCGTAGCACGTCGGTCGTATTCGCGAATCGATGCGAAACACCGGAGCGCGAGTACGGCGAAATGACGAGGAGTGGCGACCGGTGCGAGTCGACATGGTCCGGTCCGTTCTGCGCGTCGTCCTCGAGCACGAAGACCACCGTGTTCTTCCAGAACGGTCCGCGGCTGAGTGCCTCGATCATGCGTCCCAGCGCCAGGTCATTGTCCGCCACCATCGCCCTCGGCGTCGGCGAACCCGCGCGCGCACCCGCCGTGTGATCGTTCGGCAGCCGGACGATCTCCAGCGCCGGCATCACGCCGCGCCGCGCGAATCCCTCGTGCTCCGCAATCCACTCATCGGCGCGTCGCTGATCCGGAATGGAAAGATCGTAGCCCGGGAAGCGTGGATTCGTGTGCGCCGCGAGGAATGGCTTGTTACCCCGGTAGCCGGCTGGCAGCGCGTCGTCGGGATCGGTGTCGCCAGGCACGACGAATTCGCCGTAGTTGCGGAAGGTGACGCCCTTCTGCTGCGCGAGCGTCCAGAGATATCCGCGCGCCGGTTCCGCCACGTCGTCGTCGGGAATGCGGCCGCGATTGGTGCCTTCGAAGTCGTATCCGCGCCCTCGACTCGAGTAGTTGAGCTGCACCGTCTTCTGCACGTAGTCGGTGGCATACGCCGCCATCGACCAGTTGTGGCCGTCCGCGCTCACCTCGGCGTTGACGAAGAACCGGTCGAAGGTGCCGAACCGCTCGGCCATGGCGTGGTGATTCGGAGTGACGGGCCTCCCGAACATCACGAGCGACGTGTCGCCATCGGCGAGCGGGAGGTCGCCGAGGATCTGATCGTAGGTGCGGTTCTCCTTCACGATGTACACGACGTGCTCGAACGGCGGGTAGCGATGCGCGGTCGGCCGCGTGTCGGTCCAGCCATTCGCGCGAGATACCCGTGCCGAATAGGTCGCGAGCAGTGTCGACGCCGGCATGGGAAGCGGAACGATCATCAGCGAGCCGTCGAGCTGCGACAACGTCGTGTTCCGGCCGGCCGGCTGTACGCGGTCTCGCGCCGCCACCGGTTGTGGTCCATCAGGGTTCGCGCGCGTCCCGCGACCCTTGCCACTCGCCACGAGCAGCGTGTCGCCGCGCTCGAGCACGGCCGTGGGATACCATCCGGCGGGAATGCGTCCGGCCAGACGGTCGGCGCCCCGTGCCGCGGGTACGCCGCTCGACACGGGTGACAGGTCGAATACCGCCACCGCGTTCGCATCCGCCTCGGCCACGAACAACCGCGTCCCGTCCGCCGACAGCGCGAGGGCGTTGGGTGTGCTGCCCTCGCCCGGACCGGCGGGCGGCGGATCGAGCAGCTCTGCCACGACTCGGCCACGTGAGAGATTCACTGCGACCACACGATCGGTAGATGACGTCGCGACGAAGAGTCGGGTGCCGTTTGCGTTCAGGAGCAGCGCCGACGGATGTCGACCGACGCGAATGCGGCCGGCCGGTCGCAGGGTGCCGCCCGGTTCGGCGACGAAGGCGGAGAGGTCCCAGCCGCCCCAGTTGGAGACGTACACGGCGCCGGTCGGCGCGACCACCACCGCGTACGGATAGCGATCGGTCGCGAGCCGCTGCACCACGCGGCCCGTCGCGATGTCGATGACAGCGAGCGAGTCGGACAGATTCTCCGCGACATACAGCTGTCGGCCGTCGCGAGAAAGGGCGAGCCCACCCGGATAGCGCACGCCGCTGACGCGCGTGGATGCACGGGCCTGTAGCACGATGCTGTCGCGCAGGGTCGCCGCGCCGTCGCGCCAGTCGAAGCGATAGACCACGTCGGTGTTGCCCCCCGATGCGTAGAGGGACCTGCCGTCGGGCGAGAAGCCGAGTCCCAGGAACGCTGCAGGCAGCGACACCGTCTGCAGCACGCGCCCGCTCTCGCGATGCACCACCTGGATCCCGTTCTCGCGCCAGCCATTCAGCAGGAGCACCACGCGGTCGCGTTCCGGCGCGTCCACCATCGCCAGTGGCATCTGTCCCACCGGGTGAAGCGTCGTGGCGGGGTCGAGGCGTACACCGGTCGGCAGTCGATCGAGCGTGCTGCCGATCCCGCCCGCGCCGGAACTTACGCCAATGGGGGCCGGCGACCCACACGCGGCAATGGAAACGATCAGGAGGAGCGCGGCGCAGGCGCGAGATGGACGTGCAGGCATGATGGATCGCGTCACGAGGAAGATCGCATCTGGTTGGATGGAGTGCGCGAGAAGATACGGTGAATGCGATGCGGCCGCCGCCGCGAGACGATTACGTTACGCAGATGCGCTCAGCCGCCCACGCTCAGTCATCGACGAACCATTCGGCTCGTCCGCTGGATGAATACGTCACGCGGCTTGGGCCGCTCACCCGGGCTGTTCACGCATGCCGGGTCGCCGTGCTCGCCGGACTGTTGGCCTGTGGCGGCAGTGACATCACGCCGCCGTTGGAACCGCAGCCGAATCCCCCACCGGCGACGCCCGCACCGTCCACGATGACGGTGCTGGGTCGCGGTGATGTGGCGCCGCAACGCACCACGGCCGAGGTGGCGGTACGAGGCAACACGGCCTACACGACGACATGGGGAAACAGTGCGTCGGTGGGCAGCGTGTTCTACATCTGGGACGTGAGCGGCAACGTGCCGGCACTCCTCGACTCCGTGCGAGTGTCGTTTGCCACCACGCTCGGCGATGTTGCCATCTCCGACGACGGTGCGCTGCTGACAGTTGCGACCGAGCACGCTGGGGGAGGTCTCCTCATTTATAGTCTGGCCGACCCGCGCCGCCCGACGCTGCTGTCGCGGTTCACCAACGCGAACACGGCTGAGGGGGTGCACACGGCGGAGATCGGGCGGGTGGGTGGGCGGCTGTACGCATTTCTCTGCATCGATCCGAGCGCGTCGCTGCCGTCCCGCCTTGTCATCGTGGATCTCGATACGCCCACCGCGCCGACGGAGGTACTGGTGCGAGCGATCGGGCGTCCGTTCGTGCACGACACCTTCGTGCGCGATGGACTGCTGTATCTGGCCCTCTGGGATGACGGCGTCGCGATCTGGGACATCGGCGGCGGCGGACGCGGCGGAACCGTGAGTGCCCCGGTGGAGCTGGGTCGGGTTCAGACGGCGAACGGCAACGTGCACAACGTCTGGTGGCTCAAGGACCCGGTCACGAACATCACGCGCTACGCGTTCATCGGTGAGGAGGGCGAGAGCGCATTCGGCGCGTCGTCGACCGGGAACGTGCACGTGGTGGATGTGAGCGTCCCGGCCACGCCGCGCGAGGTGGCCTACTACACAGTCCCGGGCGCCGGCACGCACAATTTCTCGGTGGACGAAGCGAGCGGCATCCTGTACGCTGCGTATTACAACGGCGGCATCCGCGCACTGGACGTGCGTGGTGAGCTCGGCAACTGCACCGCATCCCAGAAATCATCGCCCAGGGGTTCGGCTCCCCTCTGTGATCTGCGTCTGATGGGCCGGGAGATCGGGGTGGGGCTCCTGGACCGCCCCACCCCGGTCTTCGTATGGGGCGTGCACTTTCTCGAAGGGTCAGTGTATGCCTCCGACATGCTGAACGGACTCTGGAAACTCCGCGCGCTGTCCAGACCTTGACTAGATTCGGCACGTCGTGCACCGCGATGTGCGTCGAGGACTCCACTTCGAGGTCGACCGCATGATCCGCCCACGTACCGCGGCTGCCGCATCGCTCTTTCTGCTCCCCATGGTCGCGGGCGGGTTCCTCCTGCGGCAGGCGCCGGCGCGCGCGACGCCCCGCCTGTTCGATCAGGTCCTCGGCATCGTGGCCAGTCGCTACGTGGATTCCATCGCCGCGCCGGGGATCTATGGGCAGGCCGCGAAGGGTCTCGTGCGTGAGCTCAACGACCCTTACAGCGAACTGCTGGCGCCGCGCGAGACCGAGGAGTTCAACCGCAGCACCGGTGGCCGGTACGGCGGGGTCGGCATGCTGCTCGAGGAACAGCGGCATAGCGGCGGCACGAGCATCGTGGTGTCGCGAATCTTTCCGCACACGCCGGCCGAGAACGGCGGCGTGAACGAAGGCGATCGCATCGTGCGCGTCGACTCGCTCGCGACCGCGCACGCGACGATCGACAAGGTGTCGGATGCGTTGCGCGGTCTCGCTGGCAGCAGCGTCCGGGTCACCTTCCAGCGACCGGGGGTCGCCGCGCCCGTGACGCTCTCGTTCCGGCGCGCCGTGGTGCACGTGCCCGCGGTTCCCTACTCGACGATCGTGGGCGACCGGATCGGCTACATCCCGCTGCAGACGTTCAACGAGAATGCTGCGGAAGAGGTGGAGGCCGCGGCGTCGAAGCTGGTGCGGCAGGGCGTGAAGGGACTCGTGCTGGATCTCCGCGACAATGGCGGCGGCATCGTGGAGCAGGCGCTGGCGGTGAGTTCGCTGTTCCTTCGCCGCGATCAGGAGATCGTGAACGTGAAAGCGCGGAACACCCCGGACGAAGTCGCTCGCGCGTCGAGCGAACAGCTGCCGAGCCAGCCCCCTCTCGTGATCCTCACCGACGGCGGTACGGCGTCGGCGAGCGAGATCGTCGCCGGCGCGTTGCAGGACCACGACCGCGCACTGGTGTTGGGCACCACCAGCTTCGGCAAGGGACTCGTCCAGTCGCTCTTTCCGCTGGACGGGGGATACGCGCTCAAGCTCACCACTGGAAAATGGTACACGCCCAGTGGCCGCAGCATACACCGCGAGCGCACGCTGCTCGCCGACGGCCGCTTTGTGGAAACGCGTCCCGACTCACTCGAGAGCGACGCGAGCAAGCATGCGAGGCCTACGTACTCCTCCGATGCCGGCCGCACCGTGTACGGTGGCGGCGGCATCACGCCCGACGTGCGCGTCGCCGATGATACGCTGCTGACGTCGGAGCAGACCTTCCTGCGCGCCATCGCGCCGAAGGCACAGGCGTTCGTCACGGTGCTGAATCAGTATGTGCTGGAGCTGAAGCCGGCGGTGTCGCGCACCGTCACCATCCTGCCGGCATGGCGCGTCGAACTGCGGCGCCGGCTTGCGGCGGCGGGGGTCACGATCGCTCCCTCGCAGGAGGCCGGGTCCGCGCTCGTGCTCGATCGGGAGCTCGACCGGCGGTTGAGCCGACTCGTGCTCGGCGATGCGGGCGCGCGGAGTCGCTCGGTCGCGGACGATCCGCAGCTCGCGCGCGCGGTCGAGCTGTTGAACAGGGCCCGCTCGCAGGAGGCCCTGTTCGTCGCCGGACGAGCGTTCTCCGGCGCGTCGGTGCGTGCCGGGATTCCGACGACCTCGAAACCGCAGCACTGATGGCGAGCGTCAGGTCGTGACTGTGGACCGCGATTCGCCGATGACGCCGCACGCGCTCGTCGTTCCGCGCACGGCGCGCTATTACACCCTCGGACCCACCCACGGTTTTCCGCGCGAACTCTGGTTCGTGTGCCACGGCTACGGGCAACTGGCGGGACGCTTCCTGCGGGAGTTCACCCCGCTCGACGACGGCAGCCGGCTGCTGGTCGCCCCGGAAGCGCTCTCGAGATTCTACCTCGACCCCATCCCGCAGCGTCGCCGTGACCCCTCGCCGCGCGTCGGCGCAAGCTGGATGTCACGTGAGGATCGCGATGCCGAGATTGCCGACTACGTCGCCTACCTCGAAAAGCTGCAGCTGCACATCCGGCATCCCCTCTCGGGCGCTGCACCTCGGCTGGTGGTGCTCGGTTTCTCGCAGGGCACGGCCACGGTGTGCCGGTGGCTGGCGTCGAGCGACCTTCGCGTCGATCAGCTCGTGCTCTGGGGTGGCAGCATTCCGCCGGAGCTCGATCTCGCCGCGTGGTCCGCAAGACTCCACGGTGCGGCGATCACGCTGGTGGCAGGAGACGACGACGAGTATGCGACGCCCGAGGCCGTGGCCGCGGAAGCCGAACGCCTGTCGGTCGCCGGCGTCGCGTTCACCCTGCAGCGGTTCAACGGCGGACATGTCATCGATGGGGTCGCGCTGCAGCAATTGGCCGAAGGATTCGTCGGGCGATAGACTCGCCCGGCCTGGTCAGAGCTTTCGGCGCTCGTCGCGCAACCGTTCGAGGTCTCGCCGGTCTCGCTTCGTGGGCCGGCCCTTCTCCTCGTAGATGAATCCCGCCGGCGCCGTGCGCAGCTGTTCCGCCAGCTTGTCGCGCGCCGTCCGACTCGCCTCCGTTTCGTCGTACAGCGTGACCGCCACGCTGGCGGGTCCTCGTCGTTCCGACACTGCCCGAACGATCACGATGTGCTCGTAGGGTCCGAGGCGCAATCGCACCTCGTCACCCGCCTGCAACGGCTTCGCCGGCTTCGCTCGTTCGCCGGCGACGAGCACCTTGCCTCCACCGATTGCCTCGGCCGCAAGCGCCCGCGTCTTGAAGAAACGCGCCGCCCACAGCCACTTGTCCAGCCGCACGCGACCGGCCGTCGAGTCACTTGGCTCCTCGATTCTCCGCATGCCGTGAGTATAGGTGCTCGCCCTCTTGACCGGCCACCGCAGCCGCTCTACATTTCGACATCGAATAATTGGAGAGCGAAGAGAATCATGCCGACTCGCTACAAGGGAACGACCCTCGAAATCGCCGCGCTCAACGCCTTCATCAAACTCAATCGGAGCGTCAACGCCCTCCAGGCGCGTCTGCTGCCACCGCTCCAGAAGGAGTTCGGCCTCACGGAGAGCCAGATTGCCGTGCTCGAGGCGACCTTTCATCTGGGACCGCTGCCGCAGGGCGAACTGTGCCGGAAGATTCTCCGAAGCGGCAGCAACGTCACGACCGTGGTAGACAATCTGGAGCGGGATGGCCTCGTTCGGCGCGAACGGGACGCACAGGACCGACGCATCCAGATCGTGCACCTCACCGATGCCGGCCGCGACCTTCTGATGCGGGCACTGCCTGTTCACGTCGAGCGCATCACGCGCACGATGTCGGCGCTGGAGCCGGACGAACAGCGCGAACTAGGGCGTCTCTGTCGCAAGCTGGGCACGTCGACCGCCGTCTGACGGTGAGTCGTCGAAAAAAAGAACTTCGACCTATCAATTCGACATCACAATATTTTCATGAGGAGAGTACGGCATGCGTACAATGGACACCGATAGCCCAACCGTCGTCGATTCCACAGCCAGCAGGGCGGCCGACTCGCGCCGGTCCATCCGCCAGTACGAGCCGACGCCCATTCCCGATGCCGACCTCCGCGAGCTCCTTCGGCTCGCCGGTCGCGCTCCATCGGCCTACAACGCGCAGCCGTGGCGATTCGTCGTCGTGCAGGACGCAGCGCTGAAGACGAGACTCGCCGCCGCGGCGTATGGGCAGCGGCAGGTCACCGCGGCACCCGCGACCATCGTGATGTACAGCGACATGGAAAACGCGCTCGAGCGCATGCCGGAATCGATGCACCCCGGCATGCCCGACGAGCAGCGGACCGCAGGCGTGGACAGCTTTCGCGCCACCTTCACGGGACAAACGGTCGAGCAGCGCGAGGCCTGGGGAAATGCACAGTCGAACATCGCGCTTGGCTACCTGCTGCTGCTGGCCGAGTCGCTCGGATACGCGACGTCGCCGATGCTCGGCTTCGATCCAGAGCAGGTGAAGGCGCTGCTCGGATTGCCCTCGCACGTGCGTATCCCCGCGCTCGTGACCATCGGCATCGCCGCCGAAGACGGGTTCACCCCGCACCGGCTCCCCGCGAAATCGCTCGTCACCTTCAGGTGAGCCGTGAACGCCCTCGATCTGCATGTCCACAGGTGGGAGCCAGCGACAGGAGCCGATGCGCCGACGCTCCTGCTCCTGCATGGCACCGGTGGTGACGAAAACGACCTGATTCCACTGGCGCGGCTGGTTTCGCCGGAGGCGGCGATCCTGAGCGTGCGCGGCAACGTGACGGAGCAGGGGATGCCGCGCTTCTTCCGGCGCTTGAGCGAGGGGGTGTTCGACCTCGAGGACCTGCGGGAACGCACCGCGGCGCTAGGGGAGTTCCTGGAGGCGGCCGCTCGACGTTACAAGTTTCCGGCGGATGGTCTGTACGCCCTGGGCTTTTCCAACGGCGCGAATATCGCCGCGAGCCTGCTGCTCTCGCAGCCGTCGGCGCTCGCTGGTGGCGTGTTGATCCGCGCAATGGTGCCGTTCGAACCCGACATCTCGCCGGATCTGCATGGTCGGTCCGTGCTATTGAGCGAGGGACGGACGGACCCGCTGATTCCCGCGGCGCATGCCGAGCGACTCGCGGCGATACTGCAGGCCGCCGGCGCCAGCGTGGAGTTGGTGTGGCAGCCAGGTGGGCACGCGCTTGCGCAGGGAGACATCACCGCCGCGTCGCGCTGGCTCTCGGAGCGCGCATCGCCGGCACGATGACGTGTGGTGGCCGGCAGCGCTGATCAGGAATCCGATGCGTAGACGTCCACGTCAGCCGACCCATCCCGCCCGTATCGGACGTACATGAGGATGGGGCGACAGCAGACGTGACAGTCCTCCACATATTCCTGATCGCTCCCGCTCCCGGGGTCGAGGGCGATCTCGTTCGCCTCCCCGCAATACGGACAGGTGACGAGCGATTCCGTGTCGGCAGTTCCATCGCCGAGCGGAAACTCGTCGTCGAGATCCGCCTCCGTCCAGTCATCAGTCACGAGTCCACCATGGTCGAAAGATAGCGACGGAGGCGATGGGCTCATCGGCTGTCCCCCCGAACTGAAACACCGGCGTCCACGCTCGTGGACACCGATAGAAGGACGAAGCAGGCTAAGTAGTTGTCAATTCATTTCTTGTGATTTGTGTCACGCGTGGCGTGCCGAGTGCCTCTTCTGGTTGCCGACCATCGCACCTACAGGAGCCCACGCCATGCGTTTCACTCATCTGCGTCATCGCGGTGCATTCACTGTGCTCGCCGGAGCATTCGTCGTCCTCGGCAGCGTCGGCTGCTTCTCGAAGCGCGTCACGCGTATCGAGCCCACGGCCGTGACGGATCTCTCGGGTCGGTGGAATGACACCGATTCCCGGCTTGTGGCGAACCAGCTCGTGGAGCAGACGCTCGGCGCTGGCTGGGCGAAGCGCTACACGGATGCGCATGGCGGCGAGGCACCGGCGCTCGTGATCGGCACGTTCAGCAATCGGACACTCGAGCACATCGCCGTCGGCACGTTCGTGCAGGACATCGAGCGCGCATTCGTCACCACGGGTGCGGCGCGGGTGGTTGCCTCGGGTGACCAACGCCGCGAGTTGCGGGGCGAACGCACCGATCAGCAGCAGCATGCGCGAGCCGACACGCGTGCGCGACAGGGGCTGGAGCTGGGCGCGCGATACATGCTCGCCGGCGATCTGCAGGCGATCGAGGACGTGGACGGGCGCGAGCGCGTGGTGTTCTACCAGGTGGACGCGTCGCTGATCGACCTCGAAACGAACACGAAAGTCTGGGTGGGCCAGCACAAGATCAAGAAGTACGTCGAACGCGCACGCTTCGGCTTCTGACCTTTCACGCGGAGAACCAGCATGTCCAGCTCCCGATTTCCGCAGCTTGCGCCGACGCTTTTCATCACCGCGCTCGCCGCAGCCTCGTGCGCCAATCCCAAGCGCATCGATGAAGGCCCGATCACCGTGATGCGCAACGGCGAGCGGGTGAACCAGCCGGTACGAGCCATCGATGCGGCCACCACCCAGTCGCTCGATGCCGGCATCATCGGCCGCGAGCGGCGCGATTCCCTCGCGGCGGTGGCGTACGCGGGCTGTGCTCCTACGGTGTGTGCCGCGCTCGGGCGCGGTGAAGTCGCGCTCGGCATGACGGACGCGCAGCTGTTCACCGCCACGCGTACGACCGAGCTCGCGTGGACCGCTCGCCGCAGCGGCACCGTCACCGTGCTGGCACCACGCGACGCCGAGGTTGCGCCGCGCGACGCCGTGGCGGCGCTGGCGCTGGTGCAGCTGACTGGCGGCACGGTGGCAAGCCTCACGTACCGCGAGCCGCAGGGACTTCGTACGGTGTCGAGCGCGTCCGATGCGAGCTCGGCGAATCTCGCGCGCGCCGCGGCGCTCACGAAAGAAGGGGACGCGATGGCCGCTGCAGGCGACTTCACCGCGGCGCTGGAGCGGTACGATCGCGCCAGCGTGGTGAGCGAGGCGGATGCGACGCTGCAGTACAAGATGGCGACCGCGCTCGACAAGCTGCTGCGTCCACGCGAAGCCGAGCTGCGCTATCGGCTGTTCCTGCACCGCCTCGAGCTGGAGACGATCGACGCAGAGGGCACGGCGAACGCGAAGCTGGCCGACGCCATTGCGCAGGCGCGCGAACGGATCATCGTGCTGGACCGTCGGACGCGCTGACCGGCGCGAACCTCTACCGAGGCGACGATGCGCACCCCCGTCGGTGCACGACGTTCCAGCCGCTCCATGCGCCATGCGTTACCGCGCCTGCTGGTGGTGGTCGTGCTGAGCGGCGGTGGCGCGGCGGCCACGGGCTGCGCAACCATGCGTGCCACGATGTCGGGCTATTCCACGGGACCGAACGGCATCGCGACTCCCCAGTTCCGGTTTCGGCGCGCACTGATGGATGGAAACTTCGTCAAGGCGTTTGCCTGGCGTGACGACGATGCGCTGCTGCAATCGTTGACGATGGGAGCGGCGGCGTTCTACGCGAAGCAGTACGCGCGCAGTGCGGCCGTGCTTGATACCGCAGCGCTCCTGGCCGACGACCGCATCACGGCGAGCGTATCGAGGAACGGGCTCGCGCTCGTGACGAACGACATGGCGCGTCCGTACCAGGCACGTCGGACCGAGCGGCTGTTCATCCCGTATTATGCGATGCTCGCGTACGTCCAACTCGGTGCCTGGGAGGACGCGGCGGTCGAGGCGCGTCGTGTCGTGAGCCTGCTCGCACAGTACGGTGAGGATCGTCGCGCCGGTGAGCGCGACGTGCACGGTGCGATGCAGCATCTTGCGGGGGCGGTGTTCGAGCGAAGCGGGGCGCTGGACGACGCCCGCGTCGCATATCGTGCTGCACACGCGCTCCGCGCGGCGCTGCCGGAGGCGAGCCCGGACGGCTCGGACACGAGTGATGGTGAACTGCTGCTCGTCGTGGAGCGTGGATTCGTGGCGCACCGAACCACCGAGACGTTCGACGCGCTCCTCGACGGCAACGATCGCGACTCGCTCAGACTGGCAGGAGACGGGCACCGCCGCGCCGCCTCGCGCATCGCGGAGCAGGCGAATGCGAGCACCACGCACGGGCCGAGCTCTGTGGCGATACTCGCATCGGCGACGTCGGGCCTGGGCGACCGAACCCACCGGGACGACGACGCGAACGGCGACGACTATCACGTCACCGTCGCATATCCCGCGTTGCGCCGTTCCCCACGGCCGTGGGGAGGCGCGCTCCGCGTCGCCATCGACGATCGGGTGATGGACGGGATGGAGGTGTCCGCGGTGATCGACGACGCCAGCGCCGCCGACGCCGACCGCGAGCGCGTGAGCATCGCCGTGCGCGCCATCGCGCGGGCTGCAGCGAAGTACGCGGTCACGAAGGCGGTCGAGGAGAAGTCGGGCAAGGTGATGGGCAGGATCGCGAACGTCGGGAGCGCGATGCTCGAGCGGGCCGACGTGCGGTCGTGGCACGTGCTGCCACAGGAGATCACGCTGCTTCGCGTACGAGTGCCGGCAGGGACGCGCGCGGTGCGCGTGCAGGTTGGCGACGGATCGGCGGTTCGCACGGTGGAGATCGGCGACCTCGTCCTGCGTTCGGGCGAGCTGACGATCGTACCCGTGAGACTCTGGCGCGATCCGCTGCCGCCGAGGTAGAACCAACGTGGGCGCACGGGTATATGATGAGTGTGCATCGACGATGCGCCCTGAGTCTCCACGAACCCGCGAGCCATGCCTGCCTGGACACCGATCCATCTACCCGCCGACGTTCCGCCGCCGAAAGGTCCGTACACGCCGGCGGTGCGCGCGGGCGATTTCGTCTATGTGAGCGGGCAGGTGCCGCGCGATCATGTCACCGGCGAACTGGCCGGCGCGGACGTGGCAACCCAGACGCGAAAGACGCTGTCCAACGTGCAGCGGGTGCTCGAGCAGGCGGGAGCATCGCTCACCGACGTCGTGAGTGTGACGGTTTACCTGGCACATGCGGACGACTGGAGCGCGATGAATGCGGTATACGCGGAAAAATTCCAGCCGCCGTATCCGACGCGTACCACGGTCGGTGCGGAGCTGCGCGACATCCTCGTGGAGATCAGCGTGACTGCCTATCGTCCGGTTCGGCCTTAACGAACGGGAACGCTTTGCGTCTTCCACTGTGGCCGCGCTGATGCGGACCAACACTTTGGAGGCTGCATGCGTAAGAATCGTGTACTGGCGCTCGTCGTCGCGTCGCTCGTGTCCACCGCGTCGTTCGCCGGCGCGCAGGCGCCGGGCGTGATGGAGAAGGGCGGTCGCCATGCGATGGGTCGCGGAATGGAGGGTCGTCGCGAGGGAGCGCGTGGCGAGATGCTGCGCGGCCTGAAGCTGAGCGACGCAGAGAAAACGAAGATCAAGGAGATTCGGAGCCGCTACGCCGCGGAAGGAAAGGCACAGCGCGAATCGATGAAGCCGGCGATGCAGGAGGCGCGTGCCTTGCGCCAGAAGGGCGACACGGCCGGACTTCGTGCGCTGAGGGATCGGAACAAGGCGAGCCGGGATCAGATGCAGGCGCTCGCACTGCGCCAGCAGGCGGACATCCGCGGCGCGCTGAGCGCGGAGAACCAGAAGCAGTTCGACATGAACCTGCAGGAGCGCGCGTCGCGCCGCGCCGAATGGAGCAAGGACGGCAGGAATGGCCGGAGGGGCGAACATCCACGCAATCACGCGCGCGCGGGACGATAGCGACGGGGAGTGACTGGGCGCTGGTGGGGCGCACAACGCGAACCGAAGCGAACACGAATGGGTCGGCAGCTCGCTGCCGGCCCATTCGTGCGTCGGGAACCCCCGTGGTGACGGCGTATATTTCCTGAGACGCCACCGCTACCCACGTTGCGCTTCCCACTTCCGCCTCGCTCGTCATGACACCCATCCGTCGTCTCGCGATTGCGCTCCTGTTCCTCGCGGCGCCCGCTGCCGCACAGCGCGGCGCGCCGCAGCGTGCGTTCCAGCTCGCCGACTGGTACCGGCTTACCACGCTCAGCGGGCCGGCGATGTCGCCGGCGGGAGATCGTGTGGCAGTCACGGTGACGACCGTGCGCGAAGCGGAGAACAAGCGGCATAGCGAGATCTGGGTCGTCCCCACCGTGGGCGGCGAGCCACAACGCTTCACCTCGCCCGGCACGGAGAGCTCGGCACCACGCTGGTCGCCTGACGGACGGTATCTGTTCTTCACGTCGCCGCGCACCGGTGGCACGGGGAACAGCTGGGCCATTCGCATGGACCAGCCAGGCGGCGAGGCGACGCAGATCGAACGCTATCCCAACGGGTCAACGCCGAGTGATCATCGCTTCGCGATCTGGGCCGATGCCGACAGCGTGTCGGCCGCCGATTCCGCCAATGCGGCGACCGATCCGTACGCGAAGATGCAGCCGATGGCGCGGCCGCCATTCGGCGCGATCACCACGCCGGTGCACGCCGGACGGTTCGATGGCCGGCAGGTGGTGGACATGCGCTACAAGTCGAACGATCGTGGGTACGTGCCGGGCGCGCGCGAGGCGAAGGTGTGGCGGCCGTCGCAGCTCTGGATCCAGACGTTCGACGGCAGCGCGAAGCGCCAGCTCACCCGCACGCCCGTCTCGAAGCGAGGCGCGTCGGTGAGTCCGGACGGAAAGTGGGTCGCGTTCATTGCGGATGCGCGGTTGCGCGCCGACTCGGTCGTCGAGCACGAGCGCGATTCGCTCTCCTACCTGCCGTACGATCGTGCCCGCGACGAAGCGCCGCGCAACGACCTCGACGCGTTCGTCATGAGCACGGACGGCGGCGAGCCGCGTCGACTCGCGGACTGGATGGGCACCGAGAGCGACCTGACATGGTCACCGGATGGCCGACGCATCGCGTTCATCGGACGTGCGACGCGAGTGGCCTCGGCGCGCGTCTACATCGTCGACGCGGCCGGTGGTGCGCCAGTGCTCGCGCTCGCTGACGCGTTCCGTTACGAACCGTCGCGGCTCGAGTGGCTGGCCGGCGGCGCGCTGGTATTCGCGGCGGATGTAGGCGGGAGCAGCGGGCTCTTCTCGCTCGACCCGGCTACGCGACAGCCTGTCCCGTTGCTCGGCGGCCGGCGCAAGATGTCCGGCTACAGCTTCGATGCAAAGGGCCGGCGTGTCGCATTCGTCTCGACGAGCATGACGAAGCCCACCGAGCTTCACGTCGCCGACAGCGACGGGAGGAACGAGCGACGACTCACCGGCTTCAACGACAAGCTCGCGAGCGAGGTGGCGTTCAGCGATGCCGAACGCCTGACGTTCGCGTCGGTTGGCGGCATGGAGATCGAGGGCTGGCTCATGAAGCCATTCGGCTGGCAGCCCGGACGGAAGTATCCTGTCGTCCTCTATATCCACGGCGGCCCGCATTCGCAGTATGGCGAAGGCTGGTTCGACGAATTCCAGAATCTCGCGGCGCAGGGGATGTACGTGCTGTTCACGAACCCGCGCGGGTCGAGCGGCTACGGTGGCGACTTCACCTACTCGACGCGTGGGCGGTGGGGCGCGGAGGATTACGAGGATCTGATGAAGGCGACGGACATCGCGGCCGCGCGCGCCGACATTGACTCCACGCGCATGGGTGTGACCGGTGGCTCGTACGGTGGATTCATGACGGCGTGGATCACCACGAAGACCACCCGGTTCAAGGCGGCCCAGACCGATCGCATGATCAGCGACTGGACGTACTGGTACGGCGCGTCGGATGCGCAGGGTCTCACGGAGTTCGAGTTCTATGGCAAGCCGTGGGACAACATCGCGATGTACGACACGCTCTCGCCGATCCGTCGCGTGACCAGGGTTCGCACACCCACGCTGATGGTGCAGAGCGAGGATGACTTCCGTACGCCGATGGGGAACGCGGAGTTGTGGTTCATGGCGCTCAAGAAGCAGAACGTACCGGTGGAGCTGGTGCGGTATCCGCGCTCCACGCACGAACTCTCGCGCTCGGGCGAGCCGTGGCTGCTCGTCGACCGTCTGGGCCGGTTGCGACAGTGGTTCGGTTACTGGCTGCGGGACGGCGCGAACAAGGTATCGAACTGAGGTGACGACGTGATGGTGGCACGAAGCGTGACTCTGACCGCCGCATGACACGATCGTACTGCATCGCCATCGTCACCCTGCTGTGGACCGTCGCGGCGTGCGCCCAGACCGAATCGCGCGCGGCTGACGGCGGTCAGGAAATCGACATCGCGCGCGCGGGGACGGACCGGCTCGCCGGGAACCCGCTCGCCGCGCGCGCCGATTCGCTCATTCGCGCCGGCCGGCCGTGGCGTGCCACTGCGTTGCTTGCTGCGTCGCTGCGCACGCCGGCGAGCGCTGCACCGGAGCTGCGACTCGCCGGCGCGCGCGCGGCGTGGGGATGGGATGGCTGGAGCGAGGTCGAACGCCTCCTGCGCGATGCACCATGGCTGGATACCAGCTTCGGTGGGGAAGGGCGCGAGCTGCTGGCGAGAAGTGCGCTCGCTCGAGGGCAGGACGCCGTGGCGGACGCGCGCGCGGCCCTTGCATCGGCGAGCACGGACGACGTACGGGTCGTGCGCCGCGTGATGCTCGCGCGCGCGTACGACCGCGGCAATCAGCCGGATAGCGCGTCGGCGGCGTACCTCGCGGGTGCGTCACGCCTGCCGCGGGTGGCCGACTGGCTTCGACTGCGCGCCGCGGGCGTCACTGCCGACAGCGGAGCGCGTGCGACACTGTTCGCACGCGTCGGTAGTGCACCGGCGCGCGCGCGCATCGCCTTCACCGACGCCCAGGCGCGCGAGCGCACGGGCGACTTCGCCGGCGCGGCCCGCATGTACAGGCGCGTGGGCGACGAGGGGTCGGCATTCCGCGCCGACGCGTTGCTGGCGCGTGACGATGCCGCGAAGTCCGCACTCGTGACCCGCATCGTGGCCTATCTGTCGCGTAGTCCGAGCGCCGCGAACGGGAGATCGGCGCTCGAGATACTCGCGACGCTCGAGGCGCCCCTCACGGCGCCGCAGGAGCTGGTCACGGCTCGAGCGGCGGCCGAGAGCGGACCCGCAGCGCGAGCGATCGCCGGCTTCGAGCGCGTACTTCGCACGAGTTCGCCGGGGACGAATGCCCTGACGCCCGCCGATCGCTTCGCGTACGCCGGCGCGCTGCTGCGCGGCGGACGCGCGGCGGATGCGGCGTCGCAGTTCGCGCTCATCGGTGTGCCCGCGCTCGCGGCAGCAGCGTCGTACCAGCGCGCGCGCGCGCTGTTGCAGTCGGGCAATGGATCGGGCGCGCGGTCGGCACTCCGCGGTACCGCGACCACGTATGCGACGACCAGCGCTGCGGCCGCGCCCGCGCTGCTGCTGCTGGCGGACCTGCAAGTGGACGACGGCGACCTCGCAGGCGCGGCGCGCAGCCTGGCTGAGGTGGATCAACGGCACCCTGGCGCGACGCAGGCGCCACTCGCGCGATTCCGAAGTGGGCTGCTCGCGTTTTCTCGCGATCCGGGTGCGGCGGCGGCCGTCTTCGATACGCTGGTGCAACGATACCCAAGGGACGACGAAGCCACTGCGGCGCGGTACTGGGCGGCGCGGTCGCACGATCGCGCCGGTCGCAGAGCCGACGCCGAACGCCGGTGGCGCGGCATCATCGCCGATTCGCCGCTCTCGTACTACGCGCAGCTGAGCGCGCGTCGGTTGAAGGCGGCGCCGTGGGCCGCGCCCGCGGGCGCCGATACGGTAGCGCACATCCCCGCGGTCGACAGCGCGCTCGTTCGACTCACGTTGCTCGACCAGCTCGGAATGGACGTGGAGTCGCGCTTCGAACTGGACGCGCTCGCGGAGCGAGCGGAGACCACACCGGGCGACGCGACCGCCATTGCGCAGGGCATGGCCGCAGCGGGTCAACCCGCGCGGGCGCTACGGGTGGCGGTAGCGGCGCTGGGTGGTGGCTCGGGATCGCGCGCGTTGCTGCGCGCGGCTTATCCCGTCGTGCACTCGGACGCCTTGGTGGAAGAGTCACGGCGCAACGCACTCGATCCGGCGCTCGTGGCTGGACTGATTCGCCAGGAGTCGAGCTTCAACCCGCGGGCCATCTCGCCCGCCGGCGCGCGTGGGCTGATGCAGCTGCTGCCCACGGTGGGCGCGTCCGTCGCACGCTCGCGCAACTACCCGCTCTGGAATCAGGCGCTGCTGCTCGACCCCGATGTCAGCCTCGAGCTGGGCACGGCGCACCTGGCGACCAGCCTGCGACGCGGCACGCCGCCCGTGCGTGCGCTCGCGGCATACAACGCCGGCGGCGCGCGGCTCACGCGGTGGCTACGGCGCCCCGGGTCGGATGACCCGGAGCTCTTCGCGGAATGGATTCCCTACACCGAAACGCGAGACTACGTCCGCATCGTGCAGCGGAACGCCGGGATCTACCGCGCCCTCTACGGTTTCAGGTGATTCCCGCGGTGTCGCTCACCAGCCCGGCGCGAGCTGGATGCCGTACACCCACTGCTTGGTGGGACGCTGGAACGGCCGCGCGGCGTAGAACTCCAGGATGGCGTAGCCGAGCACGTTGACGCGGGCCGACACGCCGGCGCTCGTCACGATACCCCGTCCGCCACTCTTCGACAGCTCGAACGTCGGGCCGTCTACCCTGTTCCACACCTGCCCTGCATCGAAGAACGGCGACACGGTGAGCGGCAGGTACGGGAAGTTGATCAATCCGTACTCCGGCACACCGAACAGCGGGATGCGCAACTCAGCACTCACCAGTCCGAGACGGCTGCCGAGAAGGCGCGAGAACGCGGGGCAACCACCGGGAAGTCCCGAGGCGAGCGACGCGGTGCATTCCTCCTGGTCGATGGACCCGTAGCCGTATCCGCGCATGATGGTTTCTTCGCCCAGGAAGAGCGGGTACATGCGCGTGGAGTCATCGCTGTCCTTTCCATAGCGCCCGAAATGCATGCCCCGGAACGCAAAGGTGAGCGGACGCATGAACACGTACTTCCGGTAGTCGGCGAGCGCGGACGTGTAGACCAACGACCCGAACGTGGGTGATGCCTCGAACCGGTAGCGTGCACCCTGGATCGGGTTGGTGAAGGCCGAGTACGAGTTGTCGCCCACGTACGCCACGCTTCCGGTGCCGTAGTACGACGTTGGATAGGGCGAGCCCCCGCTCCTGGAGTTGATCGCGTTCCCGAAGCGATCGTACGTCTGGATCTCCGTGTTGTACGCGAGCCTGGTGCCCGAGCCCGTGAACTCGATGCGCCGCGTGGTGGAGAACGGATACGCGGTGCCCACCGTCGCCTGGTCGACGAAAATGCGCGTCAGCACCAGCTCCTGCGTCGATACGGTGCCGCCGCCGTAATAGCCGGTGAGATACGGCGTGTGCTGCAGCGCCCCGAAGTAGTTCCAGCGGTTCCTCAGGTTCTGGTAGACGACCTGGCCGCCGATGTCCTGGATCTGTCCGTTCGCCGAGATGCCGACACCGATCTGCTTGTCGCTGAGCTGGTCTCCGAACAGGAAGGACACGCCACCCGCCACTCCCGCGCCGAGCGGTCCGCCCGCAGAGACGCCAAGGGAGGGCTGTCCGATGGCGTCGAGCGAGAAGCTCGACTTGTACGGCAGCGTGGCGAAGTCCGTTCCCGCGGCGAGTCCGGTGAGGGGATCCTTCAGATATTGCGTGACGGTCGACCGGCCCGGCGTGTCGCCGGGTGGCAGCACGGCCGCGGTGGCGACCGCAGTGCCCAGCACCACCGGCTCGCCGCGGGTGCGCGACGAATCGAGCCCGTAGATGGCATAGCCCTGATCCTCGAACACCGAGAACAGCATGCGTCCGGTGGTGGGTGCCACGCTGAGCGCGGGGGAGATATCCGTGATGCCGCTGACACCGGTGGAGAGTCGCGTCACCCGCGAGGTGGCGCCGCTGGCGAGCTGCAGCCGGTAGATGTCGGCGAATCCGTCCTGGTCGCTGATGAAGAACAGGCTCAGCCCGTCGGGCGAAAACTGCGGATTGAGGTGCTTGCCGCGCGCGAATGGCGAGAAGACGCTGATGCGGCCGGTCGCGATGTCGATCGTGCCGAGCTGCAGCGGCGAGAACGTCATCGTCGTGAAGTCGGTCTGTGCACCGCGGTCGGTGGAAAAGGCGATCGTGCGTCCGTCCGGCGACCAGGTGGGCTGGATGTCGGCGTGGCGATCGCTCGTGAGCTGGCGAACGCTGCCCGCGGCGCGGTCGATGAGGTAAAGATCGCTCAATCCGCCCGACTGGCCCGAGAAGGCGATGGTCTTGCCGTCGGGCGACCACGCGACGTTCGAGATGGCGCCGATGTTCGGGACGCGCAGCCGCTGCTCGATGTTGGTGGAGGCGACGTCGAGAATCGCGATCTCGTGATTACCCTCGGATTGCGCGATGAAGGCGAACTTGTCGCTGCCCGGCGACCAGGCGCCGGACGACGCGATGAAGGTGATGGCGTCGAAGTGCGTATTGCTCGTGGGGCCCGCGAGCTTCTTGATGACGCGACCGGTCGTCGCGTCGGCGACGAACAGTTCGATCTCGAACAGGCCACGGCGAGCGTAGAACGCCACGAGCCGCCCATCGGGACTCACCGTCGGCGCGAGATTCATGTCGCCCGACTTCCGTGCCGATTGCACGACCGCGTCACCCGCCGCAGTCGGACGGGTGCGCCCCTCGAGCACGGGCAGGTAGGCCCGGCGCGTGGCGGCGATCCAGTCCTTGGACAGCGAGTCGGTCGTGACGCCGAGCACGCGCCGGATGCCTTCCTCGAACCCGACGCGCAGCGACATGCGATAGACGTCGACCACGGCGCGATCGCCCCACCGTCCGCCCACGTACGCCCACAGCGCCTGGCCGTATCGGTATGGGAAGAAGCGCGAGTCGTTTGTGAGCTGCTTGATGGTCGGCAGCCGGTCGCGCTCGGATGCATCGCGCAGCCACATGGCCGTGAGCGCGTTGTCTCGGCCGAGCGAGAAATACTCCGCCATGCCCTCGATGAGCCAGAGCGGGAGTGCGCCGAGGCGGGCGAGTCCGCCCGGCCCCGATTCCGCGACGCTGTACTGGAACACGTGCACGAGCTCGTGGCCGAGGACGTGGTCATTGTCCGCGTAGATGCCGGTGAAGGGCATGACGACCCGCGTTCGCAGGCCCTCCGTGACGCCGCCCGTGCCTTCGCTCAGCTCGTCGCCGATGACGTTCGTCTGCTGGAAGTCCGGCTGGTCGGCGTAGAACACGATCGACTTGCGGTCGAAGGTGTGGCGGAACATGTCGGAGTGGCGCGTATACCAGCGCTCCGCCATGCGCCCGGCATCGTGGACGACGAGCGACTCGGCAGGGTAGAAGTACTCGTCGAAGTGCGGCGTCCGCAGGATGCGAAAGTCGAATTTCTCGTACTGCACCTTGTTGCGGCCGAAGTACTGGGCGTCGGCC
>JBDSSY010000100.1:0-2580 GCA_039928585.1 Gemmatimonadaceae bacterium
CGTGGTGGCGCGGACGCACGCTGGACGATGTCGGATCTACTTCCCGCAGCCTTTACGCCAACGTCGCTGGGGCGCCGATGACGCGCCACGGCCTCGACGGACGGAGTGTACGTAGTGCCTGATCGGATTTTACGGGGCGCGTTCGGCGCGACCCTGCTTCTCACGCTCGCCGCCTGCTCGGAGCAGGTCACGAGCTCGCTCGGATGTCCCGAGCTGTGCACGGACCAGAGCGCCGTCCTGCGCGACACCCTGCTCACGGGCGCGGTGGTGATCGATACGTCGTTCACGGGCTTCCCGCTGCTCGGCGTGTCGCGCGACATCGCGCTCGTCGCGCAAGGGGATACCGCCGACGTGCGCATCATCGCCCGGTTCGACACGCTGCCCAGCCGGTTCGTGCCGGCGGCGCCGCAGGCCGACAGCCTCATCAGCCGCGTGGACAGCGCGACGCTCATCTTCCGTGTCGACACGCTGTTCCAGAAGCCCGTCGGCTCCCTGACCATCGATGCGTTCGACGTCGACACGACGGCGGCCGACACCGTGCCGTCGACGCTGCTGCCGCTGTTCCGGCCCGACCGCCTGATCGGCTCTTCCACGTACGCCGCCGCCGGCATGAAGGACACGCTGCGGCTCGCCCTCGACAACGACGCGCTGCTCGCAAAGATCCGCGCCGGTGGCCGATTCCGCGTCGGGCTGCGGCTACGGGCCGGGCAATCCACCTCGCTGCTGGTGCTCGGCAACTCGTTCGCGCCCCGGGTGCGGTTCCGCATCGCGGCCGACACGCTTGTCAGGCCGGACACGGTCTTCCTCTCCTCGCGAACGCCGTCGGATGACGCCACCATCGCCGCCAGCCTTCAGCTGTACGCGTTGCGCGCCGCCGGCGCGCTCGGCCCGCCGCCGTCCGATCGCATCGCGCTGGGGGGCATCGGTGGCGCACGCAGCTACCTGCGGTTCGACATCCCGTCCATCGTCATCGATTCGGTGCGCGTGATTCGCGCTGCCCTGCAACTCACCCAGCGTCCCTCGCGGTTCGCCGGAGGCAACTCGGACACGGTTACGGTGATCACGCATCCCGTCACCGCCGGTCCGGCTGTGACCGACATCTTCACCGCGTCGCAGTTCCTCGCTGCCGCGGCTGACTTTCCAGTGGACACGCTTCGCCTGGTGCCTCGCGACAGTGGAGTGAAGTCCCTCGAGATCGTGAACATCGTTCGCGCGTGGCGGGCCGTCGGCACCGCGCGCACCGGCCGTGCGCTCGTGCTGCGCGTGGCCGAGGAAGGATTGCGTGCGGGCGAAGTGAACTTCTTCTCCATTGATGGCCCCGTCGCCGTCCGTCCGCGGCTCCGCCTCACCTACGTGCCGCGTCGCGGCTTCGGACTCCCGTGACCATGCGAACCGTCTCGATCATGTGTGCCGCCCTCCTGCTGCTCGTCTCGACTGCACCGGCCGGAGCGCAGGGAACGCTCAGCACGCAGGGATTCGGCTATCCCGCGGGACAGCTGAGCACACGCTCGCTCGGTGCGGGCGGCGCGCTCACCGAGATCGACCCGCTGTCGGTCACCAACCCGGCGGCACTCGCCAGCCTTGGCTCCTCGGCCCTGTATTTCCAGGCCGAGCCCGAGTATCGCACGCTGCGCGTGGCAGGCGCATCGGAGCGCTCCACGATCGCACGCTTTCCACTCGTGGCGGCTGGGGTGCCGCTCACGTCCACGCTTTTCGCGGGACTGAGCGCCTCGAATCTTCTCGACCGTACGTTCGAGACGGTCACGCGAACGACGCAGTCCGTGGGAGGCAGCGCGGTGAGCTCCACCAACAGTTTCAAGAGCGATGGCGCGATCGGCGACGTGCGGCTCGCGCTTGCCTGGGCGCCCAGGTCGTGGCTGCACATTGGGCTCGCGGGTCACGCCATCAGTGGCGACAATCGACTGAACAGCACCCAGCGGTTCGACGACAGCACGCGGTACGCGCGCATCGTCGATACGTCCACGGTCACCTACGTGGGGAACGCGCTGTCGGGCGGTGTCGAGCTCTACGCCGGACGTTCCGCGGTCGTCGCTGCGTCCTACCGCCGCGGCGGACCGATTTCCGTGAAGCACGGCGACACCACCGTGGGCACCGCGCGCGTGCCCGACCGCGTGGCGGTGAGTGCCGCATACATCGGCATTCGCGGCACCACGATCGCTGTCCGCACGGCGCGTGAGGACTGGACCGACCTGGCGGGTCTCGGTTCCGCTGGGTTGCCGATCGCCGAGGGATGGGATACGAGCGTGGGAGCGGACGTGCTTGGTCCGCGGTTCGCCGGGCGATCCGTGCAGTTCCGTGCCGGCGCGCGCCAGCGCACCCTCCCGTTCAGCGTCCGGCCAATCCTGTCGGGCGGTGGATTCGGAACATCGGCGTCCGTGAAGGAGACCAGCTACTCGCTCGGCGCCGGCATGTTGCTGGCTCGCGGACGCGCGGCGCTCGACGTCGCCGGCATTCGCGCCTCGCGGAGTTCAGCGGCGACGTCGACGCGGGAGTCGGCGTGGACGCTGAGCATGGGCGTCACCGTCCGGCCGTGATCGCATGACCGAACTCGCGCCGCCG
>JBDSSY010000101.1:0-8658 GCA_039928585.1 Gemmatimonadaceae bacterium
ATCTCGACTCGTACCTCACGACGCACGACGCCCGCATTCAGCGGGAGTTGTTCGACTTTCTGCGTATCCCGAGCGTGAGTGCGCGCTCCGAGCACGACGCCGATACGGCGCGCGCGGCCGAGTGGACGGCGCAGGCGCTGCGTAACGCAGGACTGGAGGCGACGGTGCACGAAACCGCAGGCCATCCCGTCGTCGTGGGGGAATGGCGCGGCGCCGGTCCGTCGGCGCAGACGGTCCTGGTCTACGGCCATTACGACGTGCAGCCGGCGGAGCCACTCGAACTGTGGACGTCGCCACCGTTCGAGCCGACCGTGCGCGACGGCAAGGTGTTCGCCCGCGGGTCGGTGGATGACAAGGGCCAGCTCTTCCTTCACATCAAGGCGCTCGAGGCCCACCTCAAGGTGAGAGGCCGGCTTCCGGTCAACGTCATCGTGCTCGCCGAGGGTGAGGAAGAGGTGGGAAGCGAGCATCTCGCCCCATTCATCGAAGCCAACGCCTCGCGACTGCAGGCCGATGCGGTCGTCATCTCCGACTCGGCCATGTTCGCGCCGGGCCTCCCGAGCATCCTGTCATCGCTCCGCGGGCTCGCGTACTTCCAGATCGACGTGCAGGGTCCGGCGCAGGATCTCCACTCCGGCAGCTATGGTGGCGCTGTCGTGAATCCGGCGATGGCACTGGCGAGGATTCTCGCGACGTTCCACGACGCGGACGGCCGCGTCGCGATTCCGGGCTTCTACGACACGGCGCGAGCCTGGCCCGACCCCGTGCTCCAGCAGATGAAGGGCCTGCCATTCGACGAGGAGCACTTTCGCGCCGAGGCCGGATCGCCGGCACTCGGCGGCGAAGTCGGTCGCACAGTGCTCGAGCGGTTGTGGACGCGCCCTACCTGCGAGGTGAACGGCCTGTTGAGCGGATACACCGGCGAGGGCGCGAAAACCGTGCTGCCTGCGAAGGCGATGGCGAAGGTGAGCTGCCGGCTCGTGCCCGATCAGGAGCCGGCGCACATCGAGGCGTTGATGAAGGCGCACGTCGCCCGCGTCGCGCCGCGCGGGATCATCGTGACAGTGACGCACCTGCACGGCGGCAAGCCGTGGCGTGCCGAGTTGGAGGGGCCGTTGTTCGACGCGGCCCGTCGCGCCCTCGCCGCAGCGTTCGGGCGCGAGCCGGTCATCACTGGAGAGGGCGGATCCATTCCCGTCGTCGGCGACTTCCAGCGCATCCTGAACGCGCCGGTGCTGCTGGTCGGCTTCGGGTTGCCCGGGGAGAACGCGCACGCACCCGACGAATGGATGAGCGTGGAGAACTTCACGACCGGCATGCGCGCCATCGCCACGCTGTGGGACGAGCTGGGAGCGGACTAGCTTTCCCTTCCTGCGACCTCACCCGGTCGCGCATCGACGACACGCGGTATTCATGAGGAGCTCATGTCCCAGTTGACACCGACGGACTGGATCTGGCGCAACGGCGACTTCGTCGCATGGCGAGACGCCAACGTCCACGTCCTCGCGCATTCGATGCAGTTCGGCTCCTCGGCATTCGAGGGCATCCGTTGCTACGACACTCCGCGTGGGCCAGCGATCTTCCGGCTGGAGGATCATCTCCAACGGCTCCTCAATTCGTGCAAGATGTACCGCATGGAGGTGCCGTACGGCGTGGACGAGCTCGTGGCGGCGTGCTGCGAGCTCGTCGAGCGGAACGCGCTCAAGGCGTGCTACCTGCGGCCGATGGTGATTCGCGGATTCGGAGCGGCGGGGATGGTACCGTTCGACAGTCCCGTCGAGGTGTACCTGCCCTGCTGGCCGTGGGGCACGTATCTCGGTGAAGGCGCGCTGGAGAATGGCGTCGACGCGTGCGTCTCCAGCTGGCACCGCATGGCGCCCAACACCGTGCCGAGCATGGCCAAGGTGGCCGGCAATTATCTGGGCGGGCAGCTCATCAAGATGGAAGCGCTCGCGAACGGGTTCGATGAGGCCATCGCACTCGGTCCGGATGGCATGGTGAGCGAGGGGTCGGGGCAGAACGTGTTCGTTGTGCAGAAGAACATCGTGTTCACCACGCCGGCCAACGGAACGCTGCTGCCTGGCCTCACGCGCGACAGCATCATCACCCTCGCGCGCGAGGCGGGGCTCGAGGTACGCGAGCAGCCACTGCAGCGTGAAGTGCTCTATACGTCGGACGAGATCTTCCTCACCGGCACGGCGTCGGAAGTCACGCCAGTACGCAGCGTGGACCGGCTGCAGGTCGGGTCCGGACGGGCGGGCGACGTGACGAAGCAGTTGCAGCGCACCTTCCTGGATCTGGTGCATGGCAAGGCGGACGACTCGCACGGGTGGCTGACGTTCGTGAAGGCGGAGCGGGCGAGCGCAACGTGAGCGAGTCGCGGTCTCGCGCGACTCGCCTCCTTCAGGGTGTGGTACTCGCGGGGGGATTCGCGTCCGCGGCCTGTTCCACATCGGGCGTGTCGGTGTCGAACCCCACCGCACCCGTGCCGGCCGGTACCGCGCCCGCGATGCGAGACACATCGCCCCCACCGATCGTGCGCGAAATGCGCGGTGTGTGGATCGCGACTGTGGCGAATATCGATTGGCCGTCTCGAACGTCGCTCTCTGCCGATCAGCAGCGCGCGGAGCTCGTCGACCTCCTCGATCGCGCGGCGGCGGGTGGGTTCAACGCTGTGGTCTTCCATGTGAGACCGGCGGGTGATGCCGTCTACCGCTCGACGCTCGAGCCATGGGCGGCGATGCTCACCGGGCGACAGGGCACCGATCCCGGGTACGATCCACTCTCGTACGCCATCGAGCAGGCGCATCAGCGCGGACTCGAGCTGCACGCGTGGATCAATCCGTTCCGCGCCGGCAGCGCACGTGACACCACCAACCTCGCCGCCACGCATAGCTTCACCGTTCGGCGCGATGTGCTCCGCGTCTATGGTCCGCAGCTCTGGTTCGACCCGGGCGAGCCGGCGGTGCAGGACCATGTCATGCGGGTCGTGAATGACATCGTGCAGCGCTACGACATCGACGCGATTCACGCCGACGACTACTTCTATCCGTATCAGGCGAAGGATTCGGCGGGAGCAGTGATCGACTTTCCCGACAGCACGTCGTACGCACGCAGTGGATCCACACTGTCGCGTGCCGACTGGCGGCGCGACAACGTCGACCGGTTCGTCGAGCGAATGAATCGCGAAGTGCACCAGCGCAAGCCGGTAGTCAAAGTAGGCATCTCGCCCTTCGGGATCTGGCGTCCCGGCAATCCGTCCGGCGTGGTGGGGCTCGATGCCTACGCGACCATCTATGCCGACTCGCGGAAGTGGCTGCAGCAGGGATGGGTCGACTACCTCGCGCCGCAGCTGTACTGGGCCATCACTTCGCCACAGCAGAGTTATCCAGCGCTGTTCGACTGGTGGCGCGAGCAGAACGTGAAGAATCGTCACCTGTGGCCGGGTCTTGCGTCGTATCGGGTGAGCGACGGTACCCCGAACGCGTACGGCACCGGCGAGATTGCGGATCAGGTCGCACTCACTCGCGCCCGCGCGCCGGGGACGGGACACATCCTGTACAACGCGACCACCACGCTCAAGCGCGCGAACGGTGCCGTCGTCGCCACCGTCGCGCCGTTGCAGGCGCGCCGCGCACTCGTGCCGGCGTCGCCGTGGCTGGATGGCGTAGCGCCGGTGGCACCGACGATAGCCATCTCGGGCCGGAGCCTGCTCATCACGCCATCTGCGGGCGAAGCCGCACGATGGTGGTATGTTCGCGTACGGAGCGCCGACGGATGGATGGAGCGCACCATCTTCGGTGACACGCGCACAATCATGCTCGACGCCGATCCGTTGCGCGTCATGGTGAATGCGATCGATCAGGCGGGCAACGCGAGCGCCGCCGCGGACTGGCGGCGTCCGTGAGCACGGCGCGTCGGCGACTCCCCGTCACCAACATGCGTGGTCTAACGCGAACCCCCGGCGGTGATCGGTGAGCCGCGGAGTGACTCGAAGCACACCCGCGCGCGCAGCGCGATAGTCGAGGCGCGTGGTCTCATGCGTCTTGTGGACGCCGCTCCCCCGATGGATGATAGGGTCACGAGCAGAGGCGACGACGGACGCCTGCGATGAACACCAGGTGGGGGGAAGGGCTTGAACCTGTCAGCACGCGTTCTGGTAATGCTCGTCACGATGGGTGTCGGGTCGCTCGCCTGCGATCGTCCGCCGACTCCTTCCTCCTCGACATCGGCCACTGCGGAGCCGGGACCATCGTTTCGCAACGTCGCCACCGCCACGGCCTACGTCGGCGACACGACCTGTACCTCCTGCCATGCTGCCGAGACGTCCGCCTATCGCCAGCACGCGATGTCGAAGTCGTTCCATCGCTGGACCGAGGCCACGCGCATCGAGCCCACGCTCGAGACGCCGTTGCGGCATGCTCGCACGGGACTGTCCTACTCGGTGATCGAAGTCGGACATCGACTCCATCAGGTAGAGTTCCTCACCGGACCGGACGGAAAGCGGATTCACGAGCTTCGCCGGCGCATCGATCACGTGATGGGCAGCGGAACGGTGGCGCGCAGCTACTTCACCGAGGAGAACGGACGGCTGTTCCAGCTGCCGCTCACCTGGTATCGGGATCACGGCTGGGACTTCAGCCCGGGCTACGAGATCAACAATGCCCGCTTCGATCGCCTCATGCCCGATCGCTGCATCGCCTGCCATGCCAACTATCCCAAGGTCGAGCCGTTTCTCGAGGGAAAGCCCACCGAGCTGCGTCCCGGTATTGGATGCGAACGTTGCCACGGACCCGGCGCCCTTCACGTGTCGGAGAGAAAAGCGGGCACCGCACGCGACAGCGGCTACGATCGGAGCATCGTCAATCCCGCGCGGCTTCCGCTGGAGCGGCGCATGGACGTCTGCGAGCAGTGTCACGTCCACACCGCCGTCGCCGTGCTGCGCGAAGGCAAGGATGCGTTCAGCTACCTGCCCTCCCAACCACTCGGCGATCAGTGGGCGTATTTCAAGGAATCCGGTAGCATCGACGTCGTGTCGCACGCTGACCGACTGCGGCAGAGCGCCTGTTTCATCGCGACGCGCAGCACCCCCCGACCTCTCGAGTGCGCAACCTGCCACAACCCGCATCAGCCACCGCCCGACGTGCGCGCGAGTAACCTGCCGTGCCAGAGCTGTCATGGTCCCGCAGTGCTGACGAAGAAGTTCGCCGGCTCGTCCGCGCTCGCGTCGCACACGCCGTCGTCGAACTGCGTGAGCTGTCACATGCCTAAGGTGAAGGAGCGCGCGGTTCCACATGGCTCGTTCACGGAGCACTGGATTCGCGTGCCCGAACGCGCGCAAACCCGCACGGCGGCCAGGCGTTACGACGGCCCGATCGAGCCGTACTTCGCACGGGATCGCACCGGCAGCGACGCAGCCGTCTATCGCGGCATGGGCGGCATCGTCTACGCGTCCCTCGCGAATGACGGTCGTGCGCTGGTCGGAGCGGCGACCGCGTTGCAGAAATCCCTCGAGCGCGACACCACCCGCGCCGAGGCCCACTTTCTCCTCGGCGTTGCGCTGCAGCAGCTGGGCAAGACCGATCTCGCCATCTCGGCGCTCGAGCGCTCGGTCCGGGTGGACTCCGCGCGCCCCGACCCGCTGCGTGCGCTGGCGCAGGCGTACGAGCGCGCCGGTCGCTCGCCCGCGACCATCGAGCAGGTCTACCGGCGCGCGCTCGCCGCGCAGCCCGCGCTCGCGTGGATTCGCGCCGAGTACGCGGACTTCCTGCAGGGACAGGGGCGTCGGGATGACGCTGCGCGGGAATATCGCAGCGCACTCGTCGAGCAGCCGAGTCTCGCCGCGGCGTGGTTCAACTTGGGCACTCTGATGGCAGAGGAAGGGCGGCGGGGGGAATCATCCGCTGCGTTCCGCGACGCGGTGCACCTCGATCCCTCGCTCGCCCAGGCGCTGTCGCCCTTGTTGAACGTGCGCACCACGGGGGAGTCGGTGACGGGCGTGCGCGTGCTCGATTCACCACTGCCCGCGCTCCCCGTGCGCGAGCGAACGCTTCGCTCGGTGCAGATCGTCGTCGATTCGTCCGTCGGTGGAACGAGCGTCTCGTTCCTCAACGTGCCACCCAATGGCTACGTCCAGATCCTCAAGCCCGATGGGACCATCGTCCGGGCGATGACGGCCGGCACAGCGTTTTCCGTGCGGTGGGATCTGCGCACCGATGCGCGGGCACCGATCGCCGGTGGACTCTTCCGCGTCCGCATTCTCGGGCGGGACGCCTCCGGCCGGCCCCTGCCGCCGCAGCTGTTCTACCTGGGCATCGTCCGGCAGCGCGCCGGATAGTCGGGTGCTAGCGCACCGTGTCGTTGCCCGGCATCAACCTGTCGACATGTCGAGCGGTCCGTCGCGATAGGTCCATCGTGGCACATACCCGAGCACCGTACGCGCCCGCGTGATGTCGAGCGTGTGCTCGTCCGCGAGCTGGCCGACCACGTAGCGGGTCAGCGGAGGACCACGGCGTCCACCCGTACTCGGCCACACGTGCTCGAGCAGCCTGGCGGCGCCCCACGCCACAGCGCGGGGAATGTGCGCCAGACGCACGGCGACGCCCAATCGCGCGAACACCGTGTGCAGCAATGCATCAACGGACACGGTCTCGGCATCGGACACATTGAATACACCCCCGCCGGAGCCATCTCGCAATGCGCACTCCACCGCGAGTGCCAGATTGTCGACATGCGTCACGGACAGCAACGTCCGTCCACTCCCCGGCAGCGCCAGCAATCCCAGGCGTCTCGATGCGAGCAAGCGCGGCAGCAACGTCGTGTCGCCAGGCCCATAGACGATGTGCGGCCGCAGGATCACCGCCGTCGGCCACGACTCGCGCACCACTGCCTCCGCCCTCGCCTTCGACCGCCCGTATGCGGAATGACGACAGTCGCCACTGGACGCCGTCTCGGTGACGCGCACCTTCGTGACATGATCCGAGTACACGCTGCTCGTGCTCACATGCACCATGCGCGTCGTGCAACCAAAGCTGCGTGCCACGTTGCGTGTACCCTCGACATTCACGGTGTCGTAGGCGCTGTCCGGGCCCCAGTCGCCCACGAGCGCCGCACAGTGCACCACCGCATCCACCGGTGGAGCATCGATCGCTGTCGTCGCGATGTCCCAGGCCGTATAGTCGGCCTGCGGTGTGCAAAGTTCGCGGGCCGGACGCCGTCCATACGCGAGCACTGAGTGCCCCGCCGCCCTCAGCCTGTTCGCAATACGGCCGCCGACGAAGCCGCTCGACCCGGTTACCGCAACTCGCACAGCCATCTCGCGCGCGCGATCTCGCGCAGCGCATGCGTGTCCACCTTGCGCGAGCGCCCGCCCAGCGGAACGTCGTGCAGCATGATCAGGTCCGGCTGCGCCGCGAGATCGATGCGGTTCGGACCCTCGCGCAAGGCATTGCCCACGGTGTCGGCGAAGGAGTCGTCCGTCACCCACGCCTCCGGTTCCACCACGAGCACGACGCGCTCATCCGCGGCTGCGTCGTCATACACGCCGACCATTGCGCACCGCCGCACGCCCGCGATCGACTCGATCACGGGTTCGTGCACCTCAGGATAGATGTTGTGCTCGCGGCGGATGATCATGTCCTTGCTCCGCCCCATCAGCACGATGCGCCCGGCATCCAGCCTCGCCAGGTCGCCAGTGGCGTGCTCCGCCACCACCGCGCCTCCGAGATACCGCGAGAACAGATGGGGCCCGCGCAGCATCAGCTCCCCGGCGTCGCTGACTCGCGCCATCACGCCTGCGGCCGGGGTCCCCACGAGATCACCGTCGCCGCTGTACGCGAGTTTGTCGTCGAGCGTGACCGCCGCCACGGGAAGCATCTCGGTCATCCCGTACACGCAGTCGACGCGAGCGCCGGCGGGGAGCACGTCATGCACCCGTTCGAGAAATGCGGCGCGCACGGGCGCGGCACCAATGAGCACTCGACGCAACGTCGCCGCCAGACGCCGGCCACTCGCTCCCACATGATCGACGAGCGACTGGAAGTCGGCCGTCACGGCGAACAGGTGGGTGACACGATGCTGCGCGATCTCGTCGAGGGTGTGTGCTGCCGAGAAGTGCAGGCGTCGCGACACCAGCACGCGTGCGCCCGCGAGCAAGGCGGGCAGGATGAGGTGCAGCTCGCGCGCGAGGAGTGTGTCGCCCTCGTCGATCGCGAGCTGCCGGCCCACGAGGTCGAGCGTCGCGCGCAGCCCGCGTTGAGTGTGCTCCACTCCCTTGGGCAGCGACGTCGTGCCCGACGTGAACACGATGAGCGCCGGCGCATCGGGCTCACTGCGCGGAAGTGGCGCGTCGTCGACGATCGACGCCCCGCCCCTGATCAGCTGCGCCACCGACACGGTGGCGGGTCCCCACGGAATGGGCGGTCCCACGCGTACGTGGCGCGCGTCGCCGATGGTGCCAAGCGAAGGCACCGCACTACCGAGCCACGTGAGCGCCCGCCGCAGCAACGCACCGTGGCCAGCGGCGATGAGGACCGATTCAGCGACAACCCATCCCGGGCGGACGGCATCCATCTGTGCGGCGAACGCTCGGTCGCCAGCGCCCGTCACCATTGGCACGAGTACTCCGCCCACCTCGGCGATGGCGACCATCAGCGCAAC
>JBDSSY010000102.1:0-6234 GCA_039928585.1 Gemmatimonadaceae bacterium
GGCGTCACGCGCACCAACGGGCCGCCATCGTCGCACCTGCCGTCACGGTTCGCGTCGGTGCAGACCCGCCGAGTCGAGCCCTGGGGCACGGTCTGCGGAATGCCGCGCGGGATCGCCTGCGAGGAGGGCTGGAGGCTGTCGCAAATACCGTCGCGGTTGGCGTCGACGCACATCCGGCGCGACCCACCACGCCGTTCGCGATTACGGTCGCCGTCGTTGCGGTCCCGATCATCGCTCTCCTCATCATCGCGGCCGCCGCGCTTGTTCGACTTCTTCCATTCCTTGTCGTGCTCCTTCTCGTGCTTGCGCTCTGCTTTCTCGTGCTCACGCTCGTGCTTGCGCGCCTTCTTGTCACGATCGTCGTTCCACCGGCCATTGTTGTGTGGATCGAGTCGCGGATCGTACTGCGCGCTCCGCGGATCGTACCGCGGATCGTACTGGCTCGAACCGGGAATGGAACGCGGGTCGCGATTGCCGTAGACGTTCGTGCTGCGCCCTGCGCCGTAGATGATGCGCGAATTGCGGGGCTGGCGACGGCGCGCCGTGTCGCAATCGGACGGCGCCGGCTGGCGATTGGCAGGGACGCCATCGATCCAGACACGGCACGTGCCGGCCGGAAGCGACTGCGCATCCGGAAAGGTCGTGCTCGTGCTGCGACGAAGCTGCGCGTCGGCTGAGGTGCTGGCCACGAGCATGAGTGCTCCGGCGGCGAGCGCATGACGAAGTGTATGCATCGGTATTCTCCTTTTAGCATGGCCGTGCTCCATGCACGGGGTCGAAGCGGCTTGTTCACCAGCGTGAATCACGAGCGTGATGGCGATCAGTCCTGCGGAACCTGCGGTGCGTGATCAGGTGGATCGAACGGCACACCGGGACGAGCGAGCAGGTCGAGCGCCTGAACCAGGCTGCGTCCGTCGGCCGTGAGCCGTCGAGCCGCCACCATGTGCTGCACGAACCACTGTCCTCGGCGCGTGCTCAACTCGTCGTAGCGCACCCCGCCCCCACTGGAGGACGAGTGGATGATCCGGCCGCCACCAGCGTAGATGGCGACGTGCGAGATGGTACTCCTTTCAGCGAACAGCATCAGGTCTCCCTGACGGAGCGTGGCGACGCGGGCCGCGATCTGCTGACCGGCTCCCGCCTGCTCCCGCGAAGTGCGCGGCAGTTGGACGCCCTGCTTCGCGTAGACGTACTGGACGTAACCGGAGCAGTCGAATCCGGAATTGGGCGACGTACCACCCCACTTGTACGGGACGCCGATATAGTCCTCAGCCGTCGCGATCACGCGCGGTGCAGACGCCTTGGTCCGAGTCGTGGACGTTGACGTTCCGCCGCGTGGGCGGGGGGAGGGCACGGGCCTCGACGACGTGGAACTCCCGGCAAGAATGACGGAATAAAGGACGTCAGCCGCCGTTCGATTCACGCTCGCCTGAGCGCAGCTCGTGAGCGCCAGGAAGCAGATGGGCGCGAGCGGGACGAAGGCGGAGGGGGCGGCGACGGCGGTTCGCATGCCACACGTATAGGCAGCTTTCCGACCACCGTGCACAAGGTGGTCAAGTCGTTGTCTTACAAGCGATTACGGAGTAGCAGGGGAACTTGCTAGTTGTCTTTACGTCCTGAAAAGGATACAAGGCTGTGATCGCCAAGGGACAGACGATAACACTACGTCAGCTCGAGCTCCACGGCGTTGGCCGCGGCGTCGCTGCTCAGATAGCAGTGCAGGCCGCAGGCGATCAGGCCGGCGTCGGAAAACACGCGCCGATACTGCGCCTTGCTCCTGGCATGCCACCCGTTGAGGTCTCCTTCCATGTCGTCGCCAGAGGTATAAGCCTCGAGAAATGCGACGCCGCCGAGGAGCGAGGCGAGATGCCGAATGCCCTTCCCGAGTTCCGGTGTGGGGACATACTGAAGCATGTCCGCGCAGACGATCAGATCGTGATGGTGCCCGAGCGCCAGGTTCGGCATGTCGCGAAAACTTCCGAGGCGGATGTTGCGGCGACGACCGTGGCGCGCGACGACGTATTCACTCGGATCGATGCCGAGATATCGAACACCGGGGCGCATGCGTCGCACCTCGCGTCCCCACGCTCCCTCCCCTGCGCCGATGTCCAACACGGAGCGTAGCTTTCGACCGAGGAAGTACTCCGCCACCGACACGGCCATGCGAACTTTTCGCCGCACGGAGTCGTCGGTATGGACCCGGGTACGCGGATCGCGGTACCACTTCCTGAAGTAGGCTTCGTCGTAGGTCTTACCACCGGCATTCGCCGGCATCGCCGAGGGACCCATGGGAAGCGCGCGAGGAGTGAGAGGAAGGATGCGTCGTTCGCCGTTCGCCGGACACGGTCTGCGAACGATGATGGTAGCAGTCTGCCTGACGATCGCGAGCGGGTGCAGCCGGAACGTCGATCCCAACGAGCCGGTGGAGCCGATTCCCCCCACGACCCTTCGCGTGGAGAATCAGGCCTTCCTCGACATGACGATCTACGTCTACCGCAGCACGCAACGCATCAGGCTCGGCACGGCCACCGGCAATAGCGTCACTCGGCTGCGGATCCCGGCGAACCTCATCTTCGGCGCCACGTCGCTGCGGTTCCAGGCCGACCCCATCGGATCCACTCGCACGTCCATCTCCACGGAAATCAGCGTGGCGGCGGGCGATGAAGTGATGCTCACCATTCCGCCCAGCTAGTCGCGCCCCGAATTTCCGTCGCGTTGTCGACATTCGGTACGCGGCCTATATTTCGGTATTCGTTCGGGTACCGGGAGGTGGGATGGAGATCGGAGCCAAGCTGGCGGTGCTGGCGGACGCCGCCAAGTACGACGCGTCGTGCGCCAGCAGTGGGTCGAAGGGGAGGCGCTCGACGGATGGCACGGGGATCGGTTCCACCGAGGGGATGGGGATCTGCCACAGCTACACACCCGACGGGCGGTGTGTCTCGCTGCTCAAGATCCTGCTCACGAACTATTGCCAGTACGATTGCCTGTACTGCATCAACCGGCGGTCGAGCGATGTGCGGCGTGCGCGCTTCACGCCCGAAGAGGTCGTGCAACTCACCCTCGATTTCTACCGTCGCAACTACATCGAAGGACTCTTCCTCAGCTCGGGCATCTTCAAGAGTCCGGACCACACGATGGAGCAGCTCGTGCGCGTTGCGCGGACGCTGCGGGTGGACCACGGATTTCACGGCTACATACATCTCAAGACGATCCCGCTCGCTGCACCGGAGTTGATCGACGAGGCGGGACGATGGGCCGATCGCTTGAGCATCAACGTCGAGCTGCCGACGCAGGGCGACCTCGATCGGCTCGCCCCGGAGAAGGAGCTGGTGTCGATCCAGCGTACGATGTCGACGATCCGCGACGGGATCGATGCATCGCGCACCGAGACCCGAGCAGCGACCCAGGCTGCGCGTGCGGCGGGGACGCCGGTAGTGCGCGTCATGGGCCCACGCGGCCGGCTGCCGACGCTCTTTGCGCCGGCGGGCCAGAGCACGCAGCTCATCGTGGGCGCGACTGCGGCGTCCGACGCGACGATCCTGGCCACCTCCAGCGATCTGTACGCACGACTTGGATTGAGACGCGTCTACTACTCCGCCTTCAGTCCCATTCCCGATTCGCCCGGCGTGCTGCCAAGCGCGTCGCCGCCACTCGTCCGTGAGCACCGGCTCTATCAGGCGGACTGGCTAGTGCGCTTCTACGGTTTCACGGCCACCGAGCTGACGACGGCCGAGACGCCGAACCTCGACCTGCAGGTGGATCCGAAGCTCGCGTGGGCGCTACGCAATCGCGGGCTCTTTCCGGTCGACGTGAATGCCGCGCCCCGGGCGATGCTCCTGCGCATTCCGGGCGTCGGCGCGCGAAGTGTCGAGCGCATGCTCGCGGCGCGGCGATGGCATCGCCTGCGCCTCGCTGATCTGATTCGGCTTCGCATCGCGATGTCGCGGGCGCTGCCATTTCTCGTCGCGGCGGACCACAACCCCGATGCACGGCTGCTCGACTCGCCCGGCCTGCGCGACCGCCTGCTGCGACGCCGAGCGCAGATGGAGCTGTTCGCGCCTGACACTGCCACCGAGCCGGCGTCGACCGTGCGCCGCTCCCCGCGCTCGGTACCATTCGACTCTACGACAGCGGCGCTTCCCCGGTTCGCCGACATGCGTTCCGTGGTAGGCGGTCAGTTCTGACTCGCGCGAGCGTTGGTGCGCTGGCTTGCGACGCGGGCGATGGCGCGCTGAAGCGCGACGCGGGAAGTGTCGCCCTGAACGCCTCATGAGCATGAGCAGCGCCGAACGTGGTCCCTTGCTTCGCGAGCTGACGTTCGATGGCAGCTGGCCGGGCTGGCGAAATGCCGCGCGCGACGCGCTGGCTGCCTCGCTCGCGCCGTGTGACTGTACCTGGCTGGCAGGTGCGAACGCCCAGCCCTCGCTTCTCGCGGAATTGGCGGGGGACGTCCCCGAATCGCGCACTCATACGCCACCCCCCGTGCTTTTGCCGCACGCGGTGCCGAAGGCGTTCCTCACCCTCGGCGCCGACGTCGCCTGTCATGTGTCGCCGTCGCGATGGGACCTGCTCTATCGGGTGCTCTGGCGGCTCACTCACGGTGAGCGGCATCTGCTCGAGGTGTTCGTCGATTTGGACGTGCATCCGCTGCACGTGATGGCCAAGGCGGTACGGCGTGAAGGACACAAGCTTCGCGCGTTCGTGCGTTTTCGGCTCGTGCTCGCCGGCACCGACGCGGAGCGATACGTCGCGTGGTTCGAGCCGGCGCACGATGTGCTCGCGCGCGAGGCTCCCTTCTTTGCGCGCCGCTTCCCCGCGATGCGCTGGTCGATTCTCACTCCGAATCAGTCGGCGCATTGGGATGGCGCCGCGCTCACCTATGCAGCGGGGGCGTCGCGGACGGACGCGCCGGCCGGCGACGACCTGGAGGAACTCTGGCGCACCTACTACGCGCACATCTTCAATCCGGCACGCACGAGTCCGCGGACGATGAGGGCGGAGATGCCGACCCGGTACTGGAAGCACCTGCCCGAAGCGGCGCTGATCGCGCCGCTGTTGCGCGAAGCGCCGGCCCGGGTGCGCGAAATGATCGCACGTCAGCGTGCGGCGGCCGATGGTGCGGACCAGCGGCCGCTGGCTGAGGGTCGGGTGCCGGGGCGTCAGTCCGCTCGCACGACGAGTGTTGCGGGCACGCGACCAGCGGCGACGCCGGCGACCCCGGCGACCCCGGCGACCGGCACGGCGGGTACGGCGGGTACGGCGGGTACGGCGGGTACGGCGGGTACGGCCGGGGCGACGGCGACGGCGGGAACGGTGCACGACGAGGGCGTCCAGGTCGCGCACGCTCGCGGTGTCCGCGCGCGCGCAATTCTGGTATCTCGCGGCGTCACGGCGACCGCCTCGCCCGTGTCAGGGGCCGACGTTCGCGTAGGCACCGCGAGCTGGACCGATCCCACGATGACCGCACCCGGCGTCTTCTATCCTGGCGACGCGCGTGATGCGCGCTCGCGCCTCGAGTTCTACGCATCGCGTCACTCGATGGTGGAGGTGGATGCGACCTACTACTCGCTGCCGTCGCGCCGGGTGGCCGAACGATGGGCAGAACGCACACCGGACGGCTTCTGCTTCGACATCAAGGCGCACGCCTTGATGACCGGACACGCTACCAGCCTCGCTCGGCTGCCGCAGGACTTGCGCGCCGCGCTGCCGAAGGGAATCGCCGACCATGCCGAGGTCCGCACGAGCGAACTGCCCGGCGAGTTGGTGGACGAGGTATGGCGACGATTCATCGACGCGCTCGAGCCGCTGCGCGCGTGCGGCAAGCTTGGCGCGCTGCTGCTGCAGATGCCGCGTAACTTCACGCCGTCCGGCGAGACCGAGCGTATGCTGGAGGCGTTGCGCGCGCGCGCCGGCGATCTCCTGTGCGCGGTGGAGTTTCGCCACGCGAGCTGGGTGACGGAGGGCGAACGCCGTGCGCGGACGCTGGCGCTGCTGCGTGCGCACGACCTGGCATACGTGATGGTGGACGCGCCGCCCGGTTTCGCCACGTCCATGCCTCCGATTGCTGCGGTGACGAGCGAGCGCCTGGCAGTCGTGCGCCTGCACGGCCGACGGCGTGACACGTGGAACCGGCCGGTGCCGGTGGTGAGCGAACGGTATCGCTATCTATACGATGCGAGCGAGCTGGGGTCGTGGGTACCCACCATCATCGACGTGGCGCAGCGCACGCAGGGC
>JBDSSY010000103.1:0-6644 GCA_039928585.1 Gemmatimonadaceae bacterium
CGGCGCGACGGCTCACCAGTTTTGCGGGTGAAGCCAGCAGTCCCAAGCTGTCACCGGATGGGAGCAAGGTCGCGTTCAGCGCACAGTATGCGGGCAACGTCGACGTGTACGTCCTGCCCACCGAGGGAGGGGAGCCGAAGCGGATGACCTATCACCCTGGCGCCGACATCGTGCAGGGGTGGACGCCGGACGGCATGGAGATCGTGTTCGCGTCGGGCCGAGCGACGAACGCTCCCGTGGGTGTGCCGCGGTTCTATCAGGTGGGACTCGACGGTGCAGTCGAGAAGGCGATGCCCATGCCGCGCGCCTATCAGGGGAAGATCAGTCCCGACGGCAAGCGCGTCGCATACCGCATGAACAACTCGTGGGACGAGGAGCGCCGCAACTATCGGGGCGGACAGAACCGACCGATCTGGATCGAGGATCTCACGACGCACGAGGTCGTGACGACCCCGTGGCAGGACTCCAAGGAAATGGATCCGGCGTGGGTCGGTGACGTCGTGTACTTCCTGAGCGATCGCGACGGTGTGTCGAATGTGTGGAGCTACGACACGAAGTCGAAGGCGCTGGCGCAACGCACGACGTTCAAGGATTTCGACGTCAAGACGCTCGACGCGTCGACATCGGCCAACGCCGTGGTGTTCGAGCAGGCCGGCTACGTGCACGAGCTGGATGTCGCCACGGGACGCACGCGTCAGGTGCGCATAACGGCGAACGGCGATTACGCGTGGATGATGCCGCAGTGGAAGGACGTGACGACGCGCATCTCGTCGCTCGCGCTATCGCCGACGGGCAAGCGTGCCGCCGTCGAATCGCGTGGCGAGATCTTCACGATTCCGGCGGAGAAGGGCGACGCGCGCAACCTGACGAATTCGTCGGCAAGTGCGGAACGAGACCCGTCCTGGTCGCCCGACGGACGCTGGCTCTCATGGTTCAGCGATGCGAGCGGCGAATACAAGCTGGTGATTGCGTCGCAGGACGGCGCGAGCAAGCGCGAGATCGCCCTGCCGGAGCCCAGTCATTTCTATACGCCCGAGTGGAGTCCTGACGCGCGACGCATCCTCTTTCACGATACGCACCTTCGGCTCTGGGTGCTCGACGTCGCGAGCGGCAAGTCGACGCTCGTCGACACAGACCAGTACATGATGCCGGACCGCTCGCTCAATCCCCGCTTCTCGCCCGACGGTCGGTGGATCGCGTACTCGCGCCGCCTGCCGTCGATGTTTCGCGCCATCTTCGCGTACGACGTGACTACCGGGCGCACGCATCAGCTCACCGATGGCCTCGCGGATGCGACGTCACCGGCATGGGATGCATCCGGCAAGTACCTCTGGTTCCTGGCGAGCACGAACTTCGGGTTGAACTCGGGGTGGCTCGACATGACGTCGTACGACAAGCCGGTGACGTCGGCGCTGTACATGGCCGTGCTGAAGAAGAGCGAGCCGAGTCCCCTGCTGCCGGAGAGCGATGAGGAGCGCGCGGCCGCCGCGCGCGGCGATTCGTCAACCACGTCGCGCGACACGACGGCGGCAGGTCGCGTGGACACCGCGGCGGGGCGATCGCGCGCCGACATGGCACGACCCGTCGTCACCATCGACTTCGACGGCCTGAGCCAGCGCATTGTCGCCGTGCCGTCGCTCGCGCAGCGCAGCTACGGCCGGCTCGAGGCGGGCGCTGCCGGCTCGGTATTCTGGATCGAGACGACGCCACCCATTGGAACCGACACGGTCGCGGGCCCGCGCGGCGGCGTGCTGCACCGCTATCAATTGAAGGACCGCAAGGCGCAGTCGTTCGCAAGCAACGTCATCGACTACGACGTGAGCGCGGACGGGAAGAAGCTTCTCTACCGAACGCCCGGCAACGCGGGCGGGCTCTATCTGGTGGAGACGGACAAGGCGCCTCCGGCAGCGACCGTTGCACGGATGGCAATGCAGCTCCGGATGCAGGTTGATCCGCGCGCGGAGTTCACGCAGATGTTCAATGAAGGGTGGCGCAACCAGCGCGACTACCTGTACGTGAAGAATCTGCACGGTACGGACTGGCCGAAGATGAAGAGCATGTACGGCGCGCTGTTGCCGAGCGTGAATCACCGCGCCGATCTCAACTACCTGCTCGACATGATGGGTGCCGAGCTGGCGATCGGGCACTCGTACGTTCGTGGTGGTGACATTCCTGAGGTGCAGCCGACGAGCGCGGGTCTGCTCGGCGCCGACCTCACGGTGGAGAATGGCCGGTACCGCATTGCGAAGATCTACGATGCAGAATCGTGGAACCCCGAACTGCGCGCGCCGCTCGCGGCACCGGGCGTGGATGTACGCGTGGGCGACTACCTGATGAGCGTGAACGGTGTGGAGCTGCGCGGTAGCGACAACGTCTATCGCCTGCTGGATGGGACGTCGGGCCGCCAGACCGTGCTTGTTGTCTCGTCGCGTCCGTCGATGGATGGCGCGCGCACGGTGACCGTGGTGCCGGTTCCGAACGAGAATGGGTTGCGCGCACGCGCGTGGGTGGAGCGCAACCGTCGCATGGTCGATTCGCTCAGCGGCGGGACGCTGGCGTACGTACACGTTCCGAACACGGGCGGGCCCGGCTACACCTCGTTCAACCGCTATTACTTCGCACAGCAGGACAAGAAGGGCGCGATCATCGACGAGCGGTACAACGGCGGTGGGTCGGCAGCGGATTACATCGTCGAGCTGCTCGGTAGGGAGATGGACGGCTACTTCAATAATCCGGTGGACAAGCGATATCCCTTCACCTCGCCCGCAGCGGGGATCTGGGGACCGAAGGTGATGATCATCAACGAAATGGCTGGCTCCGGCGGCGACCTGATGCCGTACATGTTCCAGCGCCGGAAGATCGGTCCGCTGGTTGGCAAGCGGACGTGGGGTGGTCTCGTCGGCACCTGGGACACGCCGGCGTTCGTCGATGGCGGCGCGATGATCGCGCCGCGCGGCGGGTTCTTCGATCTCTCGGGCAAGTGGGCGGTGGAGAATGTCGGGACGTCGCCGGACATCGACGTGGAGAACTGGCCGCGCGACGTGATTGCCGGTCGCGATCCGCAGTTGGAGCGCGCGGTCGCCGAGGCGATGCGCATGGGGCGAGAGAAACCAGTTGTGCGTGCGACGAGGGAGCCCGCGGGTGCGACGTGGGGGGAGCGGAAGCCCTGAGTCGTTTCTCCCATTTCGTCATCGTTGCGCCCGGTCGGTCGCGTGCACTCCTTCCGACGGCGAGACTCATCGTCGCTGCGCGACTCGAGACGCCGTCTCCAGGAACGCCCGCTCCCTCCCGCATTCCGTTACCTGCGGTCGGCGCGTGCGCCGACCGCGCTCCCGATTTCCACGCCGCCCGCCGTACGCGCTCCGCATCACGACGCGCCGTACGCCTCTCGCCGTACGGCCGCTGGCCTCTCACCGTACGTCGATCGCACCGAGGAGATCCCCAGTGACGCCGATCCTCCGTTCACCGCTGCTGCTATTCACACTCGGCCTTCTCGGCGCCAACACGCTCTCCGCCCAGACTGTCGCCGCGAAGAGTGACGTACCGCCTTGGCTCTACCCTCTCGCCGTCCCTCCGGCGGGCGTGCCGCTCCCGGATAGCGTGACGTTGCTGCGGCTGCCCCATTCCACGCGCGCGTTCACGCGCGCGCAGATGACGGACCTGTTCACGGCGGTCGACTGGTATCCAACGTCGCACCAGCCCCTGCCGGCCGTCGTCGCCACTGGGCGGCGACCGGAGGTGCGTGCGTGCGGCTATTGCCATCTGCCGGCGGGCGGAGGACGGCCGGAGAATGCGGCGCTCGCCGGATTGCCTGCCGACTACATGGTGCGACAGGTGCAGGCATTCAAGTCGGGTGAGCGGCGCAGTGCGTGGAGGGGTCCGCATCGGCCGTTCGACCTCATGACACGCGTCGCGATGAATGCCACCGAAGACGAAGTGGCGCGGGCTGCCGACTATTTCGCTGCGCTCACGCTGCCGAGACGAGTGCGGGTCGTGGAAGCGCAGCGCGTACCGCGCACCTACGTGACGGGCGCGCTGCACGCCGTGTCGCCGGGCAGGCAACGCGAGGCCATCAGCGGGCGGATCATCGAGGTGCCGGAGAGCCAGGAGCGGTTCGATCTGCGTGATGAGCGGTCGCGCTTCGTGGCGTACGTGCCGCCTGGCAGTATCGCGCGCGGGCGTGCGATGACACGACTCGGCGTCGGTGGCGCGGCGGCGTGCACGACCTGTCATGGTGAATCCCTGCGCGGCGGCGCCAGCGGTCCGCCGATCGCCGGCCAGTTTCCGAGCTACATCATGCGTCAGCTCGTGGCGTTCCGGAGTGGCGCGCGCGCAGGGTCGGCAGCGGCTCCGATGCAAGCGATGACAACTGCGCTATCGACCGACGATCTCGTCGCACTATCGGCATATGTCGGTTCGCTGTCGCCACGACGTCAGTAGCGTCACGGCATCGCCGTAACGCAATCGGCATCATCCATCACCGCGATGTCAGCAACGTCACGGCATCACCGCGACGACATCGGCATCACGGCACGGCCGAGTTGCTCACGAATGCGATACGGGTGCCATCCGGTGACCACGACGGGACGTTGATCGTGCCCTGTCCTCCGTAGACATACGCGAGGACGCGCGTGGGGCCGCCGCTCACGGGCATCATGCGCAGCGTGACGTGCTGGTAGAACGGATGATCGTCCGCAGCGACGGTGAGAGGAAAGGAGAGGAACACCATCCACTTTCCGTCGGGCGAGATGTGTGGGAACCAGTTGTTGAAGCTGTCGTTCGTGACCTGCTGCTGTTCGCTGCCGTCGTGGCGCATCCGCCAGATCTGCATCCGCCCGGTGCGCGACGAGTTGAAGTAGATGTACGCGCCGTCGGGTGAGTATTCCGGGCCGTCGTCCAGCCCCGGCGCGCTGGTGAGCCGGAGCTCCTCGCCACCACCGACGGCAATCCGGTAAACATCCCAGGCGTTGTTGCGCCGAGCGGTGTAGACCAGCCAGCGTCCGTCGGGAGACCAGCCGTGCAGGTAGGATGGACCTCGCGCCGTCACGCGAGTCGGCGTGCCACCGGATGCGGGCATGACGTAGACGATGGAGGTGCCGCTGTCTTCCACCGCATGGTGACTGATGGCCATCATGCGGCCGTCGAACGACAACACGTGGTCGTTGTTGTTGCGCGTCGCGAAGCCGGTGTTCATTACCTCGACTTTTCGCGAAGCCAGATCGAAGCGATGAAGCCGGCCGCCTTGCGCGTAGATCAGTGCCTTGCCGTCGAGCGTCCAGTTGGGCGCCTGGAACGATCCGGGATCCCGGTGCACGATGGTCGCGTTGCCCGTTGCGACGTCGACGATCTCGAGCGCGCTGCCGAGGTTCCCGCGATTGGCGAGCGCAGGCATCGCGGGTACGGTGATGCGCACGTTGCTGAACATGGCACGCTCGACGGCCGAGTCGTGGTGAGCTGACACGAAGAGGCCGACGTACACTGTGTCGGGCAGCGCCACGCCGGCGAGCTCGCGCGTGACGAGTGTATCGCCGAAGCGGGCGACTCGCATGAGGTAGACGCCGTCGCGCCGCTCGAGTTGAATTACCACGTCGGAATCGGGCAGGCTGTCGCGCGACGGCCCCTCTTCCGTCATGCCGCCGGTGGCCCGACGCATCTGAAGCGAGATCAGTCCGTCGCCGTGCAGGGCTGCGGTGACATGGGCGCTGCCGGTTGCGAGCGAGGGGCGAATCGTCCAGCCGGTCTTCCGGTGCGGCTCGACGCCGCCGCCGATGAAACGCGCTCGCGTGGAGAGCAGGAAGTTGCCCGTCATGCGCTTCCAGACGAAGTGCAGGTCGTCGTGGTCGTCCCACATGTTGCGGCCCGATCCCGCAATCAGATACGTCTCGCGCCGCGCGTCGTACACGACGGATCCAGGAGTGCGCGGGCGACCGACGTCCGTGTTCCGTTCAAATATTCCGACGGCGCTCTGCGCATGCACGGCTCGGCTCGACGGCGCAAGACTCATGGTGCCGATCAGAAGGGCGGACAACTTGGTGAGGCGCATGGCGATGGGAGGGGCGGGGCGAGGGGCCGCGTCAGCACGCCGCGCCCGAGCGTTTTACGGAGCGTGCCGACGCGTCGGAGTGTTCACGTAGACTCGTGCTACCGCTTCAGTCCATGAGGCGTCGCACGGGTCCGGTCAGGGTCGAGGCGCTGAGCAGGGTCTGGAGTCCATCGGTGGACAGGTTCTCCCACGACTCCGGGATTGCGCTTCGGCGGCGACGCTCGACGGAGCTACGGAACGCGAGCCAACCATGCGCGAGACTCTGCTCGGGCCCGAACCGCGGTTGATCGAGTAGCCGACGCTCGTCGGAGACGCGTATCGCTTCGCGCTCCCCCGTGATCTGGCGTCGCTCCGTCAGCTTGGGGTGTACTTCCCACACTTGCCAGGCAACGCCGGACGTATCGGTGAATTCACGGAGGGCCATGCGACATGTCCTGCTGTAGGGTGTCGGTGGGTCAATCAGCGTCCAATGCGACGTAGCTGCGACGGTGTGAGTGCCCACCGCAACATAGCCTCGCCCTTTTGCGGGCGCGCCGCAAGATCGAGCAGGCAGGCGCCGCCCTTCTTGAGCGGCAGGCGCGAATCCTCGAGGCCGGTGAGC
>JBDSSY010000104.1:0-9856 GCA_039928585.1 Gemmatimonadaceae bacterium
CGCGGTCGGCGCTGCGCGCCGTCCGCACGTGACGGAAGGCGGGAGGGAGCGGGCGTTCCTGGAGACGGCGTCTCGAGTCGCGCAGCGACGATGAGTCTCGCCGTCGGAAGGAGCGCACGCGACCGACTGCGGCGCGACCGCCCGGCGCGACCGCGACCTTGACGGAGCAACCGCCGTACCGCATAGACGAACGAGCAAACTCCGACGCACTCACTCACGACGAACCCAGCCGATGCGACGCTCTCTCCTCCTGTTCCCGATCGCGCTCGTCGGTGTGCTCTCTGCCGCGCTTCCTCGGCTGAACGACACCGGCTCGCCCGCCACACTCGCCGCGGCCGTGCGAGCGCTCGTGACGCCAGCGCGCCTCGAGCAGCACAGCCGGCGCATCGTCGAGCACGAACGGCTGTCCGGGTCCCCCGGCGAGAACGCCGCCATCGATTACATCGTCGCCACCCTCCGTGCCGACGGTGTGCCGTTCGAGATCGACACCATCCGGGCCTACGCCAGTGACCCGATATCGGCCACCGTCGAGCTGCTGCGCACGGATGGCAGCGTGGACCTGACGCCGAAGAGCATTACCGTCGCATTCTCTCACTCCGTCACAGGCCTCGACGCGCCACTCGTCGACGTGGGCGACGCGCGCAACCTACCGGAACTCGACGCCGCGACGGGCGCACAGCTCGGGTTCGCTCCCGACGGATCAGCACCCGTACGCGAGGTGGAGCCGACGCCGGGCACCAACCGAGGAGAGGCGCGACCCACCATCGCGCCTGCCTTCACACGTGAGCAACTCCAGCAGCGGCTCCGTGGCGCCATCGCACTCGTCACCGGTACTCCCGGGCCGGAGGATGCGTGGAAGCTGCAGCAGCTCGGCGCCGCGGGCGCAGTCTTCGTGAATCCCGGCGAGCGGCTCAACGACCTGATCGCCACCACGGTGTGGGGCACTCCATCCGCGCGTGATGCACACCGCATCCCGCGACTACCCGTCGCCGAGGTGAAGCGCAGCGACGGCGACGCCATCCGTGCGCGCCTTGCTGACGGCACCACTCGGCGCGTGCGGATGAGCGCTCGAACGAAGCAGGGATGGAAGACGCTGCGCATGGTGGTGGCACGTGTCACTCCTGGTATGGACGCGTCGCCGAACGCTCCGTTCGTGTTATTCGGCGGTCACATCGACGCCTGGTATCACGGCGCAACCGACGAAGGCGCATCGAACGCCACGATGCTCGAGCTGGCGCGCGCCTTCCACGCACAGCGCGCACAACTTCGTCGCGGACTCGTGGTCGCGTGGTGGCCGGGACACAGTAATGGCCGATATGCTGGTTCCACCTGGTTCGCCGATCACCATTTCTCCGAACTGCGCGACCGCGCGATCGCATACGTGAACGTGGACGGCATTGGCCAGATGGGCGCAAAGACGTTCACGGCGGCTACGACCGTCTCGCTGTCCGCGCTCGCCACCGACGTCGTGCGCACACGCACCGGCGTCACCGACATGCGCGTGAGTCGTCCAGGCCGCGACTCCGACCAGTCGTTCAACGGCATCGGGCTCCCGCTCTTCCAGCTCAACGAGAACCGCTCGGCAGAGGACGGCGGATATTGGTGGTGGCACACACCCGACGACACATTCGACAAGATCGACTTCACGGTGCTCAAGCGGGACACCGACCTTTATATAGATGCGATTGCCGCATTGACGTCCGCAGCCGTCCCGCCCATCGACGCCATTGCCGAAGTGGCCGCACTTGGCGCGATGCTCACGCAGCGTCAGGCGATGTCGGGCGGACGACTCGATCTGACTGTCGCCATCGCGCGCCAGGCGCGACTCCTCTCACTGCTCCGCGAGATTCAACCGCGCCTCGCGACGAAGCGCACGGGCGGCGACGCGGGCATCACGCTGGTGCGCATACTCCGCCCCGTGCACCGCGTCATCTACACATTCGGCGGCGAATACCATCCCGACCCGGCAGTCGCCTTTGGCCCACTCCCTGGCCTGTCCGGTGCGCGCAGCCTCGCGGGGCCCATGCGAGACGACGACCGCGGATTCACCGAGACGTCTCTGGTGCGCGAGACGAATCGCGTGGTCGACGCGCTGGATGAGGCGATCGAGCGAGCGGAGGGAGTGCGAAGGGACGTACGTCCGTAGGTCCGTACGTCCGTAGGTCCGTAGGTGGGTAGGTCCGTAGGTGGGTAGGTCGGATGCAGCGAGCGAGCGAGCGGCACCGCGATGCAGCGTACCCACCTACCCACCTACCCACCTACCCACCTACCCACCTACCCCGTACCCCGTACCCCGTACCCCTACCGTCCCCCAATCGAAAACGCCACCAGCTCCGCATTCTCTCCACCGCCGCTCGCGATCACGATGTACTGCCTTCCGTCCGACGAACGATAACTGATCGGATTCGCATAACCTCGGCCCGCCGGGAGCGTGTGCTGCCAGAGCACTCGTCCATCGCGCGTGTCGAGCGCGTACAGCACGTTCCCACCGCCCGTACCGAACAGCAGTCCGCCTTTCGTCACCGTAACGCCCACCGCGCCAGCGACGCCGAGTGGCGGCAGTGCGACGTCCTTGAGCAGCGGATGCGAGCGAATTGCCGGCGTGTCGCCGAATGTCACCTGCCAGCGTCGCTCGCCCGTGTTCAGGTCGATCGCCGTCAGGTTGCCGTACGGTGGCTTGATGAGCGGCAGCTGCTCGGGAGGTGCGTGGTCGGCGCGGCCCGAGTCGGGATCCACCGTCAATCCGAGACCGCTGTTCACCAGGTCGACGGTGTAGTCGAACCCGATCGTGTCGTTGGGTACTCCCTTCTTGATCCGGTACAGCACCGGGTTGTTCGTGCCCTTCACGTACAGTGTGTGCGACTCCGGGTCGTACGCGGTGCTCCCCCATCCGGCGCCACCGATGGAGCCGGGCATGACGATCGTGCCCTGTTCCGAAGGAGGCGTGAAGATCGGACCGCTCCGATACTTCCTGAACACCTCGAGCGCGCGATGCTTCAATTCCGGCGTGAAATCGAGCAGGTCGTTCTCCGTGACCTGCTGCCGCGTGAATGGCGCGGGCCACGAGGGAAAGGGCTGAGTCAGCGAGGCCCGCTCGCCCGGCACGTCGCTCGGCGGAACGGCGCGCTCGGTAATGGGCCAGATCGGCTTGCCGGTCACACGATCGAAGACGTATATCCACGCCGTCTTGGACGGCACGGCCACGACGTCGCGCGGCTTTCCCTTCCAGGTGATGGTCGCCAGCACCGGAGGCGCAGGGAGATCGTAGTCCCACAGACCGTGATGCACGATCTGGTAGTGCCACACGCGCCGCCCCGTACGTGCGTCGAGCGCGACGACGGATTCAGCGAACAGGTTGTCTCCCTTGCGGTCACCGCCATACCAGTCGTTGGCGGGAGTGCTCACGGGGAGGAAGAGCAGGCCTCGCTTCGCGTCGAGGCTCATCGGCGCCCACACGTTGGTGTGCCCCATGTAGTCGTACGAGCCGTTCTCCCATGTGCGCCAGCCGTACTCACCGGAGTCGGGGATGGTCTTGAAGCTCCATACCCGCTTTCCGGTTCGCACGTCGAACGCCTGCACGTCACCAGGCGGACCTTTCGGATAGCGCAGCCGGTCGCCCACCCCGTTGCCCACGATGACGATGTCGCCGTACACGACCGGAGGCGAGGTATTCGTGTAGTGCAGCTTGTTCACCGGACGTCGCAACTGCTTCACCAGGTCCACCTCGCCCGCGGTGCCGAACGACGGAATCGGCGTCCCGGTCCGCGCGTCCAATGCGACGAGCTTCCATCGCGCGTTGATGAACACGCGCCGTTCCGTTCCGCGCGACCATGTCGCGATGCCACGATGCACGAAGCCCGTGCCGTTCGATGGTTGCCCCGCGCGCCACACCTCGGGATCGTACTTCCAGAGCTGTTCGCCGGTGCGGGCGTTCAGCGCCGCGACCTGCGCATACCCGGTGGACAGGTACATCGTGTCGCCGATGACGACGGGCGACGCCTGGAACAGTCCCGGCCGCGCGGGCTTCTGATCGGGGCCGGCAGGAACGTTCTTTTCGCCCGTCTTCCATCGCCATGCGACCTGCAGTTGCTGCACGTTGTCGCGATTCACGTCGGTCAGCGGCGACCAGCGCATCGCGCCGGGATCGCCGCTTGGCGTAGGCCAGCCCACGCGCTGCGCCGCTGCGGGAAGCGCGACTGCCGTCGGATCACGGATACCTCCGCACAGGACCGGCATAGGACGGAGGCTGCCGGTGGACGACGCCGCCCTTCATCACGAACGCCACGCGCATGAACGACTGCGCATCGGTGCGCGGATCCCCGTCGAATGCCACCAGGTCGGCCTGATATCCTGCCGCCACACGACCGATTTCCGCGCCCAGGCCCATCGACTCGGCCGAGAGCGACGTCGCCGACGTGATTGCATCCACCGCGGATTCGCCGTTCTCGCGCACGCGGCACACGAGGTCGCGCGCATTCTGACCATGTGCACCGGCCACGGCATCGGTGCCATACACCACCTTGAGCCCCTTCACAGCGCGGTATCGCTTCACGAGTGCGCGACGCAGGACGAGCGCCTTCTCCATGGCGTCGAACCCTTCGTCGTTGTAGTTCCCGATGCCGCGAAACCACTCCTTGTGGTCGAGGTAGTTGCGTGAGATCAGCTCGCACTGCGGCTCGAAGTACGTTCCCGCTTTCGCCATCATGAGCAGCGCCTCGTCATCGGCGAACACGCCGTGCACCACTTGCGTGCAGCCGGCGCGGACCGACGCCTTCCCGGCCGAGGCGGCATGTGCGTGCACGATCGTCCGCAGTCCCTGAGCCTTCGCTTCCCCGCACGCGGCGTCGATCTGCTCCTGCGTCATCGACTGCACTCCGCCGTCGCGAATGCTCTTCGACGCAAAGATCTTGATCACGTCGGCGCCCTGCTCCTTGAACTTTCGGACTGCCATCCGTATCGAGTCGGGCGTCCCCGACCGCTCGTTGAGCGACCCGAGCGACGTGAGCACCCGCGGACCGGCAATGACGCCGCGCGCGATGGCATCGCGTACGGCCTTGTCCTCGCTCCCGCCGACGCTCTGCACGGTGGTGAAGCCCGCCTGCAGCATGCGCTGCGCGTTGCCCGCAGCATTGATCGCCGCAATGCTCTCATCATCGCCGTCGCCCCGCTGGTGCAGGCGGTTTTTTTCGGTGATGTACCATCCCAGGTGCACGTGCGTGTCGATGAGCCCTGGCACGAGCACGCGGTTGCCGAGGTCGATGTCGGCTCGACCACGCGCCGGCCGCAACGCGACGATGCGGCCGCCCCGCACCACGACGTCGGTGTTGCGACGCGTGGTGCCCGTGCCATCGATGATCGTCGCGGCACGCACGACGATCGTGGTCGTGTCACCCGCTTGGGCATTCATCGGCGATGCACTGGCGGACGCGGCCAGTGCACCACCGACGACCAACCCTCGCCAGGTCAACCGGCGAATGCTCATGGGGTCAGGTTCGGATTGGTGTTGGTTTCTTCACGCGACACGGGAAAGCAGGTATTCTGGCCTTCCAGATACGACGTCGCTCCAGGCATTTCGAGCGCGTCGAGGGCGCCCGGCGTCTGGCTCGCCGACCAGCGGCGCATGTCGGACAGCCGACGCCCTTCGAGCCAGAACTCGATGCCGCGTTCCTGCTTGAGTAGCGTCCATGCGTCAGCTAGGGACGCGGGTCGCGCGGCCACGGGAGCACCGGCGCTCGCCCGGTTGGCATCGATCTTCGCCATGGCCGTGGCGATGTCGCTGTTGCGGAGCGCTGCCTCCGCCTCGATCAACCGTGCCTCGCGGCCCGAGGTCAGCGTGACCCCAGCGGTCTGACTCACGTACTTGGCCTGCGGCCACCACGGCACGCGACCCACCGGCGGAAATGCGCCCGCGCCCGTGAGTGCGGTCTGCGTGTAGGCGACACGCGGATCACGCGAGCTGTCGAAGTACTTGGCGTACCACGTGCCCCACACCGACGTGGCCTTGTAGAACGAAAGCGACGTGGACGACCACATCGTGCGATTGTAGCCGAACTCGTCCACGTTCGAGTAGTAGGGCATCAGATACTTGAACGTCGTCGGCACTCTCGCCGCATCCGACACCGCGCCCGTCCAGTCGCCGAGGTCGACGCGGACCTGCGCGCGCCCGGCGTACGCGGCGTTGACGAGATTCGCCATGGTCGCCGCCGTCGTCCCTGTCGCCGCTGCCGACGCCGCCGTCGACACGGTGATCGCGGCCGTGAAGGCGGATTCGGCGCGCACGAGATTGTCCCGCGACGGGGTTGCTGGCCCTCCGTCGATGATGCTGACGCACATGGCTTCACCGAGTACGCGATAGGTGAAGCCGCGCCAGATCAGCCCCTGCGCTGCAACCGGATGCTTGGCGAACGCTGCGTCACCAAGGACGCTCTTGAGTCGGACGATGGACTGGTCCGACAGCCAGCGGGCGCGGGAGAGTGAGTTCCACGGCGTGCTCTGCTCTTCCGTGACGAGGAAACCCACCCAGTTGCGCGGCTCGATACCGAACTGGCCACTCTGGCCGGTGGGAAACAGCTCGCGCGCTGCCACCGCGCTGTGGAGAACCTGGTAGTTCATTCCGTCGCCCAGCGTATACGCGACGCCGTTCACCTGCGCCACGAGCGAGAGGGTGTCGGTGAGGAACTTGTCCGCTGTCGGGCCCGGGTTCGTGACCGAGAAGTCGCACGCGGCGAGCGACCCGAGGGCGGTGGCGAGTACCACGGCGCGCAGGGCGTGGCCGCACGTGGCGCGGCGGGTGTGATATGTGTGCATGGAATAGTCTCCGTTAGTAGGTCAGACGGACCGACATCAGGAACGTGCGCGGGATCGGGATGCTGCCGCCCACGCTGCGTACCTGCTGCGCCATCCCGGACTGGTTGTTGAACCCACCTGACGTCTCGGGGTCGATCAGTGAATCCTTGGCCTTCTTCCACCAGAAGAGGTTCTGTCCGGACACCGAGACCTGCGCGCTCGATGCACCGCCCATCTTGAGCGGGAACGAGCGGCGCAGCGTGAGATCGCGAAGCCGGAAGAAGTCCAGCGGGAAGATCGCGTAGTCGCGGTTGGCGAACGCCGACATGCACCGAGCGCGAATGGAGGCGGGAACGGTCGAGAGGTCGCCGGAATCGATGGCGGGATACGCGTTGAAGCAGGACGGCCAGCGAATGCCGCGGACGATCGCTTCGCCGTCGAGCAGGCTGTACGCGAACGCCCCGCCCTGATACTCGCCGCGCGTGGAAAGAGAGAAGTCGCCGGGAAGGGTGAAGCTGGTCGTGCCGGTGATGGTGCGCGTGGGCGTATTGGGACCGCTCTCGCAGTTGGCCTGGCGCACCGGTGTCGCGAACTCGGTCGGGTTGGAGACACAGAAGCCGCGAATCACCGGGACCGGTGCTCCTTCAACGACCCAGCCGTTGTTGCCGATCGTAAACGGTGCGGCGCCGCCGAGACTCAGCACCTTGCTGTGGTTGGTGGAGTACGTGAAGCCGGCATCCCAGCCGAAGTGCGGACGCTGGATGAGCGTGGCGTTCACTCCGAGCTCGACGCCGTCGCTCCGCAGCTTGCCGACGTTCTCGAGCTGGCTCGCCCACAGTCCTTCCGATGGGGCCTGACTGACGGCGAACAGTGCGTCCTTCGTCGTGCGCTTGTACCAGGTGAAGTCCACGTTCAACCGCCCGCCCAGCGTGGACGTCTCGAAGCCCGCCTCGATTTCCGAGGTGCGCTCGGGGCCAAGCTCGTCGTTGCCAAGATTGCGCGGGATGAACGCAGCCACGCCGCCCCAGCTGTACGACGTCCACGTGCGCACGGCGTCGAACGCGCCCGGGGCTCGGCCGCTCTGACCGTAGGCGGAACGCAGTTTCATGGTGCCGAAGTTTTTCGGCCAGAACGATTCGTCGCTGACGACGTAGGAGCCGCTCACCTTCGGGTACATCTGCAGGCCGAGGCTCTGGCCGAAGGCGCTGTTGCCGTCGAAGCGCGCGCCAATGGTGAGGAAGTATCGATTCTTGTAGTCGAGGACATCCTGCACGAACAAGCCGGCGTTGATCACGCGGCTGCGGTCTTCCACACCGAGCGAGAGCGCTCCGTTGGATACCGTCTGCTCGCCCGGGCCCGGGAAATCGCGGGAGCCCGCGGCGACGTTCACCTGATCCACCTCGATGGCCTGCGCGCCGCCCGAGAGACTGGAGCGAAGGTCACGGAAGAGTGCGTGTGACCAGGTGGCGGCGTAATCCACGGTCGTCGTTCGACTGGAGTACCGTCCGTCGCTGATCTGTCCCTTGGGCACCGTCGCGAAGCCGTAGGGCATGTAGTTGCGCGTCTCCTGCGCGGCCAGGTCATACCCGAGGATGAGGCGGGTGGAGAAGTTCTCTTTCGGCTGGTACTGGAACGTGCCGCCGGTGACGAGGTGATCGATCCGGCTGGTGAGCTGGAAATCGAGCACTCGCCCGATCTGCGCGGGATCGGCAGACCCGAAGTAGTTGCGATCGCGCCGCGAGGCATTCAGCGTGAGGCCCGCGGCGGTACCGCCGGCCGGGGTCTTCGTGAGGTTGTTCGTGCTGAACGACGTGTTCCACTGCACCGTGAGATCCTTGCGAGGCATGACGCTGAGGTTGCCGCGCACACTCGACTGCGTGGCCTTGTCCAGCGGAAGCACGCCTGTCTCGTTGGTGGTCGCTCCCGACACGAAGTACTTCGCGTCGTCACGCCCGCCGTCGAGACTGAGGATGTACTTGTGCTTGTAGCCGGTGCGAAGCCACGGATCGAGATAGAGGTAGTCCACCGTGCCGTAGGGATTGATCTCCTTGTCCGGTATGACGAGGTCCTTGCCTTCGAAACCGCGCGTCGGTCCGAACTTGGGCGTCTGGCTCATCGACTGGTCGGTCTGGAACGTCCACCGTGACGCACCGGCCTGTCCACGCTTGGTGAAGATCTGGATCACACCCGATGCCGCTTCTGTACCGTACAACGTCGTGGCCGCGGGTCCCTTGATCACCTCGATGCGGTCGATGTCCGACGGATCGATGTCGTTGAGTGGGCTGTAGACGGTGTTGTCACTGTTGCCCGCATAGCCCGTGGGAAAGGTGTTCTTCGGAAAGCCGGTGCTCTTCACGCGCACGCCGTCCACGTAGATGAGCGGCTGATTGCTCTGCGTGGCCGAGACGTTGCCGCGCAGTCGGATGGATGCACCACCGCCGACGCCGCCGCTGTTACCCGTGACGGTGAGGCCGGTCGCCTTCCCCTGCAGCAGGTTGTCCACCGATGCCGGCACTTCGGGAAGTGCCGTGACGTCGATCTGCGAGATGGCGTTTCCCACTTCGCGCCGGCGCGCGGCGCCTGGCGTGCCGGTGACGACGATCTGGTCCAGGCTGAGCGACTGACGCTTCAACGTGATCGTGATATCCGTCGTCTGGTTGTCCACCACGGTCAGCGAGCGCGTGTAGCGCTCGAAGCCGATCATTCGCACCTGCACGGTGTACGTCCCCGCCGGAACGTTGGCGAAGGCGAACACCCCAGCGTCGTTGGATTGCGCCCCCCGCGTTCCCATCTGCACCTGCGCGTTGCCCACAGCGGCGCCGGTGCCCTCGACGACGACTCGGCCGCGCACGATGCCGGCGGGCCGCTCCGGCCGTGCCGGCCGTGCCGGTCGCTCCATGACGCGCGTCGTGGCGACGGCCGAGTACTGGGCGACGAGCGTTTGCCCGGGCGCCTGCTGTGCGTGAACGGTGGCTGGTGCGAGTCCCAGCAGGGACAGCACCATCAGGAGTCGGGGCGGTTGCGGCATGTCGGCTCTCACGGCAGGATGGGAAGGCGGAGCGGGGGGGGG
>JBDSSY010000105.1:0-17043 GCA_039928585.1 Gemmatimonadaceae bacterium
GCAAGCCGGCGCTCGGGCGCGATGCGGGTGGGCGCGGGCTCTGGTTCAGCATCGCGCACACGGAGGACGTGATGCTGGTGGCGCTCAGCCGAAGCTTTGATGTCGGAATCGACGTCGAACGTTCCCGTTCCATCGAGCAATGGGAGCGCGTGGCAGATCGGGTGCTGGCGAGCGGCGAGCGCGCCCAGCTGCAGCACGCCGTCGAGGCGGGCGAAGACGCGGGGACGGCGTTTCTGCGGCACTGGTGTCGCGTGGAGGCAGAGCTCAAGGCGATCGGGTGCGGGATCGCGGGTCTGGAAGACCACCGCGCGGGGAAGCGTCCGCTGGGCCTGCGCATCGTGGACCTGAAGGACGTGCCATTTCCCGACGAGGCCGTGTCGAACGGAGTGAGGTATCAGGCCGCGCTGGCGCTCTGTTCACCCGTCGTGGACAGCGCTCGGCAAAGCGCGCGCGCGAGCGCCCAGGCGATTGCGCCGACGATCGAGCCAGTCAGGGCATCCACCGCGTAGTGGAATCCGCCGTACACGGTCGCGAGGGCGAGTGCGACCGTCATGAGGCTCGCGGCGATGCCCACGCGACGTTGAAAGCGCAGCGCGGCGAGCGAGGCAACCACCGACGCCGCGACGTGCGACGAAGGGAATGCCGTCCCGCGTGAAGAGCCCTCGTCGAGAAGTTTAAGCACAAATGCGCGCATCGGACCATCCGGTGCAGCGGCTGGTCCGAGCAGATAACGAGGGCCGTCGACCGGGAAGAACAGGTACGTGAAAAAGCAGAGGCCGTAGACGATGGTGAGGGCGACCATCGTCGCCGCGAACTCGGCTTGCCGATGCCGGAGGTACAGAACAGCCGGCGGCAGGTAGACGATCAGGTAGTAGGAGGCATAAGCGACGTGCAGCGCTTCGCTCATCCAGCGAATGGGCATCGCCGCCGCCCACGTGGCCGACGGGTTGCCGACGAAGAGGGCGGACTCCCATACCTGCACCCGTGCGTCGGCATGCGGAATGCCGAATCCTGCGATCAGCCACCGAAGCTCGACGTACAGGAAAGGTCCGACGATCAGTGGCAGCCATGCGCGGACGGGACGAGTCCAGTCCCACGGCGCCGTGAGGATCGCAACCGTTCCGATGAGCGCGAGCAGATGCGCGACGAGGGGCAGGGGATGTGATGTCGCGCGCGCGTACATCGACATCGGTGCGACGGTCGCGACCAGGTATGCCCCAACGAGCAGTGCGGAGACGCGCGTCACGCGGTCGACGAAGACCGCGCGGGAGGGCGAAAGGTGGACGGGAGGTGACGACGCGTTCATCGGGCCGCAGTATTACACTTGGCATACTCCCGACGTAAGTGTCCTCACCGCACGACCACGTGACCTTTCAGATCCAGCGCGTCGAGACGCGGCGTGATGTACGCCGCTTCGTGGACTTTCCGTGGCGACTCTACGACGCGCGGCGCCATCCGCAGTGGGTGCCTCCATTGCGCATGGCCGTGCACGACGCGCTCGACCGAAAGCGGAACCCCTTCTACCGGGATGCCGATCGAGAGCTGTTCCTCGCCGTACGTGACGGGAAGATCGTTGGACGAATCGCCGCGATCGAGAACCGGACGCATAACCACTTCCACGGCGACCACGTCGGATTCTGGGGCTTCTTCGAGTGCGTGGACGAGCAAGTCGTGGCCGATGCATTGTTCACCGCTGCCGAAGGGTGGCTCGCCTCGCGCGGGCTGGACACGATGCGCGGGCCGATGAATCCCAGCACGAACTACGAGTGCGGTTTGCTCGTGCAGGGGTTCGAAAATCGTCCCATGTTCATGACCGCGTGGAATCCGCCCTACTACGACACGCTGTGTCGGCGGAGCGGTCTCGTGAAGGCGAAGGATCTCCTGGGCTTCTGGTTCGATGGCGAGACGACCGGCTACGCGCTCCCGCCATTTGTCGCCCGCCAGGCGGAGCGCGCAATCGCCGACGGCCGGCTCACCTTCCGCGACATGGACCCGTCGCGCTTCGACGACGAGGTGGCGGCGCTGTGGACCGTGTACAACGACGCATGGGAGCGGAACTGGGGATTCGTGCCGATGGCCGAGGCGGAATTCCTGCACATGGCGAAGGACATGAAGTCGCTGCTCGATCCGCGGTTCGCGTTCGTGGCGGAATTGGCAGGGCAGCCAGTGGGGTTCATGCTGGCGTTGCCGGACTACAATGACGTGCTGGTGCGCAACCGGTCGGGACGGCTACTACCACTGGGGGTGCCGCTGCTGCTGTGGGGCAAGCGACGCATCCGCAACATGCGTGTCATGGCGCTGGGAGTCCGTCACTCCGCGCGCTCCCGAAGCATCCTCGCGCTGTTCACCCACGAGATCATGCGGCGCGGGCGGCTGCACGGCAAGAATGGCGCGGAGGCGTCGTGGTTGCTGGAGGACAATCAGTTGATCGTGAAGCCGATGCGGGCGATGGGCGCGCGGGAGCGGATGCGGTGGCGGGTGTATGAGCGGGGGGAGGCGTGAGCGTCGATCGTTTCCTCGTCACCGGCGGTGCCGGATTCATCGGTTCGGCATTCGTGCGGCGCGCGGTGCACGAAGGCCACCATGTGCTCAATCTCGACAAACTCACTTACGCCGGGAGCCTGCGCTCGCTGGCGGAAATCTCGGAGAACCGGGTCTACGAGCATGTGCGCGGAGACATCTGCGACCGCCCACTCGTGCGCGCACTGCTGGCGCGGTTCCAGCCTACCGCCATCGTGCACCTGGCCGCGGAGTCGCACGTCGATCGATCAATCGACGAGCCGGCCGCGTTCATCGAGACGAACGTGGTGGGGACATTTGCCCTGCTCGCGGAGGCGGTCGACTACTGGCGCACGCTTTCCGTGAATGGCGCGAGTCGGTTTCGCTTCGTCCATGTGTCCACTGATGAGGTCTTCGGGTCACTGGGGCCGGCCGGACGGTTCGATGAGCAGTCGCCGCACCAGCCGAACTCCCCGTACGCGGCCTCGAAGGCTGGTGCCGATCATCTCGCGCGTGCGTGGTTTCACACGTATGGCCTCCCGGTCGTCACGACAAACTGCACGAACAACTACGGTCCGTATCAGTTTCCCGAGAAGCTCATTCCCCTCGTGATTCTCCGCGCGCTGGCCGACCGGCCGCTTCCGGTGTACGGCAGCGGCTCGAACGTGCGCGACTGGTTGTTCGTGGATGACCACGTGGCCGCGCTCATGCTCGCCGCGCGCGCGGGACGGCCAGGCGAGACGTACGCGGTGGGCGGCGGCGCCGAGCGAAGCAATCTCGACGTCGTGCGCGAGCTGTGTCGCGCAGTGGACGAGCTCGCGCCGAGCGGGCAAGTTCCGGATCGAACGCGACTGATCGAGTTCGTTGCCGATCGGCCCGGCCACGACTTCCGGTACGCCATCGACTCCACCAAGATTGCGCGTGAGCTTGGCTGGCGACCACGCGAAAGCTTCGCGTCGGGTATCGAGCGGACCGTCGCGTGGTATCTCGCGAATCGCGCGTGGTGCGAGGCGGTGCAGGAGACCGCAGGCTATGTCGGTGAGCGCCTGGGAGGCACCATGACGGGAAGGTCGCCATGAAGGGCATCGTCCTCGCCGGAGGATCGGGCACACGACTGCACCCGCTCACCAAGGTCACGAGCAAGCAGCTCCTGCCGGTGTACGACAAGCCGATGATCTACTACCCATTGTCCACGCTCATGCTGGCGGGGATTCGGGAGATTCTCGTGATCACGACGCCTCATGACGAGGATCGATTTCGCGAGCTGCTCGGAGACGGCTCGGCATGGGGGCTCGCTCTCTCGTACGCAGTCCAACCGGAACCGGCCGGACTTGCGCAGGCCTTCCTCATCGGCGCGAGCTTCATCGGCGCGGAGAGCGTCGCGCTGGTGCTCGGAGACAACATCTTTTACGGGCTCGGCCTCGGAACTGATCTGCGCACGCTCGCGGGGCGTAATGAGGGGGCGACGATCTTCGGTTATTACGTCAGCGATCCTGAGCGCTACGGAGTTGTGGAGGTCGACGATACGGGCCGCGTGCTGGGCATCGAGGAGAAGCCCCGCAATCCCAAGTCGCACTTCGCGGTCACCGGATTGTATCTCTACGACAATGCGGTCACGGACATTGCTCGAGCGCTCCGGCCGTCGTCGAGAGGAGAGCTCGAGATAACCGATGTGAATCTCGAGTATCTCCGTCGGGGATGCATTCGACTCGAGATGCTGGGGCGCGGCGCGACGTGGCTCGATACCGGGACAGTCGACTCGTTGCACGAGGCGTCGGCGTTCGTGCAGACGATCGAGCGTCGTCAGGGTCTGAAGATCGCATGCCCGGAAGAGATCGCGTGGCGCATGGGCTACATCGACAGCGAGCAGCTGCTGCGACTGTCGACCGACCTGTGCAAAAGCGGGTACGGCGAGTACCTGCGCGAGCTGCTGACCCGGGAACCGCGCGCCCAATGAAGGTCGAGACGACCGGACTTCCCGGCGTGCTGCTCATCTCGCCCACCCTGCGCACCGATTCGCGCGGCTCGTTCCACGAAGTATGGCAGGAGATGCGGTATCGGGAAGCAGGGCTGCCAGTCAGCTGGGCGCAGGACAACGTGTCGCGATCGCGCCGAGGCGTACTGCGGGGGCTGCACTTCCAGCACCCGCGCGGGCAGGGCAAGCTGGTGTCGGTTCTCGCTGGGGAGATCCTCGACGTCGCCGTGGACATCCGTGTCGGGTCGCCGAGCTTCGGACACTCCGTAGCGGAGGTGCTCGATGCGGCGACTGCTCGCCAACTTTACGTGCCAGCGGGATTCGCGCACGGGTTCGCCGTACTCTCGGACGAGGCAGTCGTGCACTACAAGTGCACCGAGTACCATGCGCCGGAGTTCGAGCGCATCGTCGCGTGGAACGATCCGTCACTTCACATTGACTGGCGGGTCCACCGTCCGATCCTGTCCCCGAAGGACAGTGCCGGTCGAACGCTGTCCGACTTCGCCACTCACGAGCTTCCTCGATACGAGTCGTCGACGTGACGCCCCCCAGGCCCATCCTGCTCATCGGGGCCGCGGGGCAGCTCGGCTCCGCGCTTGCGCCCCGACTCGCGTGCCTTGGGACTGTGGTATCGGCCACGCGAATTGATGGCGACCTCGAGCGGTCCGACGAGCTTCGCGCGCTGGTACGCCGAGTGCTCCCCTCACTGATCATCAACGCGGCCGCCTACACCGCGGTTGATAACGCGGAACACGACCAGGCACGCTGCCGGCGGATCAATGCGGACGCGCCTGGACTATTGGCGGAGGAGGGCGCGCGGCTCGACGCACCCATCGTCCACTACTCAACCAACTACGTGTTCGACGGAACGGCGCCTGCGCCGTATGTGGAGGACGATCCCGTCCGGCCGCTCGGCGTGTATGGCACTACCAAGGCTGAAGGAGAACGGGCCGTCGCGGCAGCCAATCCGGCCCACCTGATCCTTCGCACCTCTGCGGTGTATGGCTGGACCGGACGAAACTTCATGCTCCGAATCCTTGCATTGGCGAGCGAGCGCGAGGAACTTCATGTGGTTGAAGATCAGCTCGTCGCGCCGACCCCGGCGTCCGCTCTGGCGGACGCTACCGTGAAGGTATTGCATCGTGCTATGAGTTCACACGGAGAGTGGACCTCTGGCACGTTTCACCTTACCGCGGCGGGGACGACTTCGTGGCACGAGTTCGCCCAGCGAGTGCTTGCGCTGGATCCCTCGCGGGCCACGGGGCGTACAACGCGGCTTGTGGCCGTAAGCACAGAGGACTACCCGTCGGCAGCGCGTCGGCCACGAAACGGTCTGCTGAACAACGACAGATTTACGCGACGGTTCGGCTTCGCGGTCCCTGATTGGGAAGCGGAGCTACGCCGAACCTTCGCCGAACGTCCACATCGCCTGTGAGCAGCTGATGAACGATAGAATTTCGAAAGTGGGAAAGGGAGTTGCCGCGCTGTCTCTCGTGCTCGTGTTGACTCCCACATCGGTATTGCGCGCCCAGGACACCGCACGGGCGGACGCTGCACTCCGTGCCGGTGAGGCACGGGTACAGCCCGGCGATCGCGTCGCCGTCAAGGTGTTTCGCGAATCCGGACTGTCGGACGACGTCATGGTCGATCCTCGCGGCGATATCGTGCTGGCGAAGGTCGGAACCGTGCGGGCGGCGAGCGTCACGATCGGCGCCCTACAGGACACTCTCCGCGCCCGCTACGCGCTGTTCCTGCGAAATCCCGACGTTGCGATCACGGTGCTGCGCCGCGTGGTCGTGAACGGTGAAGTCAGGCGGCCCGACGTGTATTTCGTGGATCTGTCGAGCACGCTGCGCGACGTTATCGCACGTGCAGGCGGCATCACGGAGATGGGGCATTCAGGCAAGGTGGCGATCATCCGGAATGGCGTCTCCATTCGGGCGCCTCATTGGCGGGAGGACAACACGCGCGCGGCCGACCTGCAGTCGGGCGACCTGGTGTTCGTCGGCATGCGCTCCTGGTTCGATCGCAATGCGTTCGCGATCGCGAGCACCGGCGTGCTCGTCTCGTCGTTCATCCTCACGCTCCTGCGCCGATGAGCCGGGCGAGCACGGATACGATCGATCTCGCCGACGTCGGGAGATCGCTCAGGCGAGGCTGGAAGATCATCGTGGCCAGCATCGCGGTTGGAGGACTCCTCGCGCTGGTGGTGATTCTCTTCGGGCCTCGGCGCTTCAGCGGCTCGGCGAGCGCCGTCGTTCGCACGTCGGCCGACATGGGTGGCTCCCTCCTGTCGCGGGTGGCCGGCGAGATGGTCGGCGGCGGTGGATCGAGCGGGAGCGGAAGTGGAGGAGGAGGTAGTGGCGCGGGCAGCATGATCGGCGGCGGAGTTTCCGCGATTCTCGGCGGCGCCGGCTCGCCGCTCGAAACCGAAATCCAGATCATGCAGAGCGCGTCGGTGCTCGGCGCGGTGATCGACTCGCTGAATCTGCAGGTCGAGGTGCGTTCGCCCAGCGGTTTGCCCAGTAGCGCATTCGTACGCGACGTGACTCTGCCAAACCTTTTTACGCGTACCGACCTGCAGTTCGAGCGCACGGCTCCCGGACGGTTTCGCGTGACCGGCGACGGCGTCGATACGACCGTCGCGTCGGGAGGCACGGTCGCGACCCCTGTCGGCACGCTGTCGCTGCGTGAGGCGCTGCCGCCCAGCTTTCGCCTGCGCTTGATGGACCGCGAAGACGCGCTGAAGCGCGTCGGACGGAACTTTGTCGTCAAGAAGGCGGGTGGGGAAGTGCTGCGCGTGACGTTTCGCGGGCGAGACTCCATCACCGCCGCGGCAGTGCCCAACGTGGCGCTCACCGATTTCCTCGCGCGAAAGAAGACCTCCGATCGCGGCGTGAACGCGAAGCGAGCGGAGTTCCTCGCGGTGCAGGTGGACTCCGTGAACGTCCAACTGACGCAGGCCGAGCGGGCGCTGCGTCGATTCCAGGAGCGGAGTGGCCTGCTTGACGCCGAAGTCGTGGGCAAGCTGGAGCTCGAGCAGATGTCGCTTCTGCGCAAGAGCCAGGGCGAGGTCGAGGTCGAGGCGGTCGCGCTCGATCAGCTACTCGCCCAGATCGCGGCCGGCACCATGACGGCTCGCCAGCTCGTGGGCTTTCCTTCGTTTTTGCGGAGCTCCGGGATCAACAACCTGCTGCAGCAGCTGTCGGGACTCGAAACGGAGCGGACACGCCTGCTCGAGCGACGACTCGAGCGCGATCCCGAGATCGTCGCCCTCTCTCGCAGCATCGCCGATGTGGAAGGACAGCTCATTCCGCTCGCGAGATCGTATCAGGCATCGCTCCGCCGGCAGCGCGGCGAGATCGCGTCGCAACTGGCGACGATGGACGCCAAGCTCGGCGCATTTCCCGGTGCCGCTGAGGAGGGATCGCGCCTGCTGCGCGACGCGAAGCGGCTTGGCGCCACGCAGACGGCGCTCCAGACGCAGCTCGTGCAGGCCCGGTTGAATACGGTGACGGAGGGCGGCGACGTGCGCGGTCTCGACGCCGCGACGGTGCCCAAGAAAGTGGTGTTCCCCGAGCCATGGCTCACGAGCGGTGTGGGCTTGGGAGCGGGCCTCATCGTCGGCATCCTCATCGCCCTGCTTGGTGGCTCGCACGGCCGGTATTTCGAGGACCAGAACGCCATCGAGCGTGCACTCGGTGTACCGGCACTTCGTTTCGATGCGCGCACGCCGCTCCTGATGTCGGGCCGCTCGAAGCTGAGGACGATGCTGCTCATCCCTACCGAGCCCGGAGTGGGAACGGCGCTGGTGGCGGAACGGTTGGCCGAGACCGCGCTCGCACGTGGCGAAAGCGCGACTATTCTCGATCTTACGGCGCCGAATCCCGTGGTCACACTGGGCGCGAGTGTCGGCAGCATGATTGCACGGCTCGAGCAGGAGCACGGGTTGGTCATCGCACGGCTGCCCAGCCTGAGCGCAGATTCCACCGCCGCAGTGTTGAGCGAATCGCGGCCCGTGCTGCTCGTCGCGCCGTCACGACGGATCAATCGGCGAGAGCTGGTGAGCGCGCTCGACACGCTGCGGCGCCTGGACGTACCGTGTGCTGGTGTCGTGCTCAGCGACGGGGAGTCGCGTGACGCGCTCTCGCGGTGAGGCGCTGGCCGGAATAGACCAGCAGCGCTGGCAGCTCGTCGACGGTCACGCGTCGGTGGGCGATGTCTGGCGATTCCGGCCGATCGTCGTCTTGCGGATCGGCATCCTGCTCATGCTCGTCGCGCAACTCGGGCGTATTCCGGTGCTGTCCACTGGTACCAGCGAGGCGCCGCTGCTGGTCAACGATCTGTGCGTGATGGCAATGCTCGCCGCCGGATTGTTGAGCGGGCTCGTTTCACGCTCGTTCCGTCTCGACCGTGTGGGCGGAATGGCGCTGGTGTTCGCGTCACTGGGCGCCATCTCCGCCATCCTCGCCATCCCACGGTTCGGCCTCACCGGGTTCGAGTTGCTCGTCAGTCTCGCCTACCTCGCGCGGTGGGTCGTCTATCTGGGCATTTATCTGGTCGTGATCAACGTCGTGCGAAGCGAGGATGTGATGTCGCTCTGGCACACGCTCGAACAGATGATCCTCATCTTCGCCGCGTTCGGGATCATCCAGTCGCTGTTCATCCCGCACTTCGCCCAGGTCATCTATCCGGAGTCCCGCGTGTTCGTCGACTGGGACGAACAGGGCCATCGACTCGTCTCCACGGTGCTGGAGCCGAATATCGCGGGCGCGATGATCATGATCGTGCTGCTCATCCAGTTCGCCCAGATGGCGGGAGGCGAGCGCGTCGCGCTGTGGAAGCCGTTGCTCCTGTTCTCGGCCCTGCTCGCGACGTTATCGCGCAGCTCGTTCCTGGGTCTCATGGTGGGCGGGGTGCTGATTCTCGCCGTGCGCGGCGTGTCGCGCCGCATGCTTCAGCTCGCGGGCATCGTCCTGCTCGCCGTCGTGGCGGCATTGCCCAGGATCGTGTCCTATGCGGAGAACTACGCCAAGCTCTCGGTGGATGCCTCCGCGCTCACGCGCGTGACCAACTGGCTGCGCGCGCTGCGCATCTTTTCGGACAGTCCAGTGATTGGAGTGGGCTTCAACACGTATGGCTACGTGCAGGAGCTGTACGGCTTCACCCGGGCCGGGCTCTCGACGAATTCCACCGACGGCGGACTGCTGTTCATTGCCGTGATGACGGGGGTCGTCGGTCTTTCGTTGTATCTGGCGATGCTGACGATGGTCGTACGCCGCTGCCGGCGCGTGTGGCGCGATGCGGCGAGCCCGCCCGAGTTTCGCGCACTGGCCACCGGCATCGCCGCGGCCACGATCGCGGTGTGTGTGCACAGCCTGTTCGTCAACAGCCTGCTGACACCGTTCGTCATGGAGCCGCTCTGGATTCTCTGGGGGCTCGCGTCGGTCCTCGCCTGGACGATCGTGCCTCCCGTGGTGCACCGCGCGACGACGAGCCTCGTGCCGATCAGACGCGTTTCGTGAGCGCACTGCGCTTCCTCATCGTCAAGCTCGGCGCGGTTGGTGACGTCGCCATGGCGTCGGCACTGCCGCGGGAGATCCGGCGTCGCCATCCGGACGCTCACGTCACATGGTTGTGCGGCGCTCGCGTGGAAGAACTGGTGCGACTGTTCGACGGTGTGGATGAAGTGCTGGTGACGGACGAGGTGCGCCTGTTGCGCGGCGGTATCTTCGATCGCTCAGCGGCATTGGTCGATGTATGGCGCCAGCTGGCTGGCCGACGATTCGACCTGACGGTGCTCGCGCATGCCGACCGGCGGTATAGTGCCTTGTTGCTCACGACGCGATCGTCGTGCGTTCGCTCGATGGAGCTGCGGCCATCAGCACGCATGCTCCCCATTCCCGGCCGATACCATGCGGACGAGTATGTCCGGCTCCTCGACGCCGCCGATTCGAGAGGGCCGATCACCGGACATTATCCGCTCGCCGATGTACGCGGGTCGCTTCCCCCATTGCGATCCACGGCCCCTGTTGGGGTGGTGATCGTGCCGGCGGGCGCGCGCAACGTGCTGCGCGAGAGCGCGCTGCGTCGCTGGCCGCTCGAGCGGTATCGTGCGGTAGCGGATGCACTGATCCACGCGGGCCACACCGTCACGCTGGCCGGCGATGCGTCGGACGTCTGGGCGCGGGCCGCGTTCGCGGGGCTCGCGGTGCGTGACGAGCTCGGAACGAACGGGCTCGCTGGCACGCTTGCGCTTCTCTCTGCGTCCGAGCTCGTGATCTCGCACGATACGGGTCCCATGCACCTGGCGCGACTCGTTCGCGCGCCCTTGCTCGCGCTATTCGGCCCCACGATGCCAACCCAGTTCGTGGCTGATGATGGCACCTCCGAGGTGTTGTGGGGTGGCGCCTCACTGGCATGCCGTCCATGCTACGACGGTCGCGAGTTCGCGACGTGCACGAACAATCTCTGCATGCAGGACATTTCCGCCGCCGCGGTCATTGATCGTGCGCTGGCGATGCTGGCTTCTCGACCGGTGACCCTGGCGCGCGCGCAAGGTCTCGCGTGAACACGCCGCCACGCGAGCTCGCGTCGGAGCGGGAACGATGGGAGCGCTTGGCGCGTGATCCGTATTACGCCGTGCTCAATGAGGATGGCTATCGTCTCGATCAGGACACGGGAGACGCACGCGCGCGGTTCGACGCATCGGGCGAGGAGGATGTCTCGCGCACCATTGCCGAGATCAGGCGCTTCATCGACTCCGACTTCCGTCCCACCCAGGCGCTCGATTTCGGATGTGGCGTCGGACGCCTCACCATCCCGCTCGCGCGCATCTGCGCCAACGTGACCGGCGTGGACATCAGCCAGACGATGCTCGATGAAGCTCGCCGCAATGTCGATGCTCGCGGACTATCGAATGTCGCGTTCGTCGGCTCGGCCGAGTACTTCGCCGCAACGTCGGCACCCCAGCGGACGCTCGATTTCATCCATTCCTACATCGTGTTCCAGCACATCCCGGTTGCGGCAGGCATGTGGCTCGCCGACGCGCTGGTGCGGCGGCTGGTTCCCGGTGGGGTTGGCGCGTTGCACTTCACCTACGCGCGCCGCACGACGCGCCTTCGACGTGCGGTACATCGGCTCCGTCGCGTCGTGCCCGGCATGAACATTCTCGCCAACGCAGTGCAGCGCCGTCCCCTGCTCGAGCCGCTCATCCCGATGAATCAGTACGACCTCGGCGCGCTCATCACGCTCCTGGGAGATCGGGGGTGCACGCACGTGCATGCGCGACTCACTGATCACGGCGGACACATGGGCGCGATGCTTATCTTCAAGGCCGGATGATTTCGACGACCGACCGCCAGCGCGATGAAATAGTCCACGTCATCGTCCTCAATTGGAATGGGGAAGAGGATACCGCGAGCTGCCTGGATTCCCTCCTCGCTCAGAGCGGAGTGACGCTCGAGATCCTGCTGATCGACAATGCCTCACCCGATGGGAGCGGCGAGCGCCTGCATGCCAGATATCCCGCCATGTGCTATCTGCAGACGGGTGAGAACCTGGGCTACGCGGGCGGGAATAATCGCGGCATCGAGTGGGCGCTCGCGCGTGGGGCGGAATGGGTGATGGTGGTTAATAACGATACCGTGGCCGATCCGGAGTGCGTCAAGGAGTTGCTGGCCGCCGCCGCGAGCGAGCCGCGGCTGGCTGCGGTAGCGCCTCTCATCGTACGATACGAGGATCCGGGCGTGGTGTGGTTCGCCGGCGGTCTCCACGATCGAGTGCGCGCGGTGGGCACGCATTCGCATCACGGTGAGCCAGTGCATGTCGCGACCGGCAGTGCAAATGGCAGGGCTGCTTCCTGGCGGCCGTGTTCGTTTCTGACGGGATGTTGCTTGTTCTTCCGTAGCTCCGCGCTACGGGAGGTCGGCGTGTTCCGGGCCGACTATTTCGCGTACGTCGAGGATCTGGAATTGTCCATGCGACTGTCACAGGCCGACTGGCGAATCGGGTGGGCGCCGAGCGCACGACTCGCGCACCGCGTTCCGCCCTTTGGGTCGCCGCCGACGCCGATGCAGATCAGACTGCGCGACCGCAATCGTCGGCGTCTGGTTCGCGAGCAATACGCGCTTCACTGGAAGGTCCTGTTTGCGCTCTGGTTCTGGCCCACACGAGCTGCGCACCTCGTGCGCTATGCGGTCTTCCGCGACTGGGCGCGGGCCTCAGCAATCGTCACCGGAATGACTGAACGATGAGCCGCTCGCCAAGCATGAATTTGTCGTCAAGCACGAGAGCCCTCGCTGCCGCGGTTGGAGCCGCGCTCGCGCTCTCGCTGCCGGCGTGCGATCCATGCAGCGGAATCGCCAGTTGCTCGGCGGGGGGCCAGTACCTCTCCGCCACCGGCCAGATCGTGGATCGGCTGAGTGGCCAGGGTGTGGACGGCGCGCGGATCGACGTGGTGCGCGTGGGCGGGGTGGGCGTCGCTCAGGATTCGCTCGCCGTGACGACGAGCGGAGGTGGATTCTGGCGAGTGGAGTTCGCGCCCTCGGAAGCGGGATCGCTCGATGTGGACGTGAAGGTCGACGCCCCCGGCGGGGTGCCGTACCGTGTGCGCGGCCTGCGATTCGCCACTCGGCAGTACAGGGGCGACGCCAACCTGAATCAGACGTGGGTGACGGCGCCCTATTTCAACTATGCCGGTGAGCTGTTCCTCCGCGGCACGACCGACGACCGCATCCAGGGTCGCCCCATCGCGTTCAGGCTCACCGGCGGGGTCCGTACCCGCGGAAGCGGTGTGCAGGACAGCGTGTTCCGCACCTCGACGGATGCCGGGGGGCGCATCGAGCTGTTTCCGAAGGGCGAAGCCGGAGGTGTGATCCCCCTGGGCGCCGATAGTCTGGTGGGAGACCTGACGGTCTACTTCGCCGCTCCGCTCGACTCGGGAGTCGTGCGCGGCTTACGTTTGGCGCCGTCGTACGTGTACTTCGATCAGGTAAGGATCTACCGCGTCGCCGTCGGACCGTGACCGCTTCGGTGTGCTTGCAAGGGTCTGCTCGATACTCTGCGCCTGCCGCGCCGTGACGTGACGTCACGACGTTGATGCACGCGCCCGTCGCGGCCCGGCATCAGCGCGGCGTGTAGGTGATCGTCACGGTGGTGTTCCGGATGTCCAGCGCGTTCACTCTGTCGCTGAGATAGAAGAGGCTCTGCAGCAGATAGTTGTATCGCTGCCCTACGGTCACCGTGGCGAACACATCGGAGCGCGCCAGGCGCAGTCCTCCGCGCACACCGGAGTACACGGTTACGTCGTGCTGCGTGATCCGCGGTCCTCCCTCGCGATACAGTGCATCGTTCTCGGTTCGCTCCCGGCCGGCGAATGCGCCGGCCTGCCAGCGGTTCGCCATCCAGTCGGCGCCGATGAACTGGCTCGATGCGCCCGGTCCGATAGCCGCGCCGAGGACCTGACCCCGTTCCGTGAAACCCTGAATGGCCGCCCGGCCGGTGTAGTAGTCCAGTGTGGGCACGTTAGCGATCGCCTGCGTCTGCTCGAGGTAGGTGATCTCCCCCTGCACGCGCAGATGCGCTGCGTTGGCTCGCGCCTTCGCCCACTGAAGGCCCAGTGTGTATCCCTGCGTATGCTGCGGAGCCTCGAGCAGGGCGCGAAGCGACGAGGGCATCTCCGTCCTGGCCCACTCCGCATACGTCTCGAACCCGCTCTGCGGAAACACCCATCGCGCGAAGAAGGAGATCAGGTGGTCCGACCTCGGGAACCTTTCCTCGGACCCTGCGGTGTCTGCGCCGATACCCGAACGTTCCTGCGGAAGCTGCCCGTCGAACGGGTGCACGATCACCGCGGCGACCGACCGTCCCGGCGCGACGACGATCCTCGACAGGCCCAGAGTCAGCCCGCTGTCGATGGCTGGACGATAGGTGACGAGCAACCCGCTGACTGCGCGCACGTTGTTCCGTTCATCTCCGTCGAAATAGCGGGATTCCGTGAGTCCGCCGACGAAGACGCGGCCATCGAAAGCGCCGAATCGCGTTCGTAGCGGCTGCGATGTCTGGGCGAACACTCGCGGAATGCCCGCAGCGTTGGAGCTCAGCAGCAACGTGTTGCGGATCGCCGGACCCCACCACTCATTCGCGGCCGAGAGTCCCACCGCGTATCGTTTCGACGTGAGGGTGATGGACGACTGGCCGAGTCCCAGCGACGTCAGGGGCAGGTCGCCAAAGCGCAGGGGAAGATCGGCCGACACGTTGCCGCTGTACCACGGAGAGCTGAATGCGGAGCGCGTCGGATCTCGCCCCGCGCGGGTGGGAAACGGGCTGTTTCGACTATGCGTGATGACGGGGGCGAGCACAACGTCGAGACGGCGCCCCGTCGTGCGACGGGCGAGCGACACGCCCCCCGTGATGCTCGTACTCGCGCCACGACCTGCCCACAGCGCGCCGTCATTGCCCTCGAACGGAATGGCCGAGTTCCACGTCAACCGGATGCTCGGCGGCAACAGTCGCCTGTGCCAGCCGCCGCGGACAGGAAGCGAGTCGGGTTCGTTCTCGCAGGAAAGGCCGTTAATTTGCAATAGACGCGCCCGGTCGGCCTCAGGGCTTCCGATGGATGCACCCTGGCCAGGAACGACCTGCGCCGAGGTCGCCCGGGGAAAGGCGGTGATCAGGGCGAGACCGGCTACGAGCGTGCGACACCACCCTAGATTCCAGCCTGTGTGTCCGAGGCAACTGGCAGGGAACGTTCGCATGACGACATTGATCGAGGGGAGGACCGTATGCACGCAGCGAACATAATCATCGCGCGATCCGCCCGTCGCGGAAGTCCGTGGTCGATCGGATTGTCCCAGTGCGATCAGCGCGACCACAATCCGGATGTCGCGTTGTCGTGACGGCTGTCCAGGGTACGGCGGAGGCTGATCCGGTGCTGGGGCGAACGCGTGCGGTCGTGGGAAAGGTCGACGGAGAGAGTTGCTGGGCCCCTGAGCCAAGCCTTCCGTCCTTCGCTGAGTTGCGCGTCCTCATCGTGCACGACTGGATCGTCGCCTGGGGTGGCGCAGAACGGACGCTCGAGCAACTCCTGATCGTGTTTCCACAGGCCGATCTCGTGGTGGGGGTTCTGGGTGAGGGGCGTCGTGACCTCAACGAGACTACGCGCCGGGCGCGCGAGAGCTGGCTTGGCCGCATGCCGTTCGCACGAACGCATCATCGCTGGTATCTGCCGCTTTACGCCGCGGCGTTCTCGACGGTGGATACGCGCGGCTACGACCTGGTCGTCAGCAGTTCGCACGCGTTCGCGAAGATGGTGCGCGCGTCGCCAGACGCTCTGCACTTGTGTTATTGCCACTCACCTCCGCGCTACTTGTGGGACCTGCACGCGCACTACCGGCGCGGGGTCGAAGCCTCGGGGCTCGCGCTTCGCATGGCAGGTCCGCTGCTTCGACTCATCGACCGTCTGAGCGCACGACGTGTGGACGCGTTTATCGCCAACTCCCTATACATCGCCGAGCGCATCCGCCGTTGCTACGATCGCGAGGCGGCGGTGGTGTACCCGCCGGTCAGTGCGAAACCGGCTGCTCGGCGCGAGTCGAAACGCGATGACGTGCTACTCTCACTCGGGCGGCTGGTGCAGTACAAGCGCGTGGATCTCGCGATCGAGGCTGCAAACCGTACGGGCGCACGACTCATCGTGGCGGGCGAGGGTCCCGAACGCGAGCGGCTGGAGCGCCTGGCGGGACCGTCGGTCACGTTTCTCGGGGAGGTCACCGAGGAGCAAGCGGGTGAGCTGATGGAGCGATGTCGCGCAATGGTATTTTGCGGCGAGGAGGATTTCGGCATCGCGCCCGTGGAGGCGAACGCGCACGGCCTGCCCGTGATCGCATTCGGGCGAGGTGGCGCGGTGGAATCGTTGCAGAAGGACGTGTCGGCCGAGTTCTTCCATACGCAATCGGTGGATGCGCTGATTGCCGCGCTCGCCCGCGCGCAGTCGCGTGCATGGAACGACTTCGACATTCGCGCCAACGCCTCTCGTTTCTCAGCCGAGCGCTTCCGGGAGGGCATCGCTCGACAGGTGATGCAGCTGTACCCCCCGGCGGCGGAGCCAGTCGTTTCGGCCGGGGCGCTCGACTAGATTGTTTCGGGCTGACAGCCGGCGTCGACGCGCAACGAGCGCGCGACAGCGCACCCAGGGAAAGGGTCATTGATTTGACGCAAGCGACAGAGTCATTGCAGAGCGACCCGCAGCAGCGAATCGGATCGCCCGCGGTCGAGCGCGCGATCTCCGTCGTCGTGCAGCCCGAAGTCGCGTTGCATCAGACGAAAGGAGGGACGGCGCGTCGCCATCTCGCCCGCGGTGTGCTGCGGGTGCTCTCGGTCGCCGTGGGCGACGCCATCGCCGCAGCACTGGCGGCCCTGGTGGTGCAGGCAGTGGCCGGCTCGATGTCCACGTTTCTCGGCCCGGCTCCGATTCCGTATTCGAGCGTCTTCGAGTTCTGTGGTGCAGTCGTGATGGCACTGCTGCTGACGGGCAGCTACCGCCGTTCGGCCCCTCATCCGACGCTCAC
>JBDSSY010000106.1:0-4640 GCA_039928585.1 Gemmatimonadaceae bacterium
TCGTGAACGCCATCGCGCGCCGTGACCTGCCGGCCATCCAGGGTTCGGTGCTCTTCCTGAGCGCGGTGTTCGTGCTCGTGAATCTCATTACCGACGTGGCCTACGCGAAGGCGGACCCGCGCGTCACATACGCATGACTGAGCAGCCCGAGGGTCCGCTTCTCGAGCGTCGCGAGAACGAGCGCACCCTCGACGCGTACCAGATGGCGGCCGCCCGGACGGTCAATCCAGCCCTGGACGACGCGCACCGATTTCTCGATGCCGCAGCGGGCCTGTCCGAAGAGGCTGGTGAAGTCCTCTCCCATGCCCGGCGGCACGTGCTTCAAGGTCGGATGCTCGATCGCGACGCCGTGATCGACGAGCTTGGCGATGCGCTCTGGTGCCTTGCCATCGCGGCACACACCGTCGGCGTTACGCTGAGTGGGGTGGCGATGCGAAACGAGGAGAAGCTGCGAGCTCGGCACCCGGATGGCTTCCACACGAGCTCGCCAAGTCGACCGCCTCGGTAGGGAACGTCTTTTGCCCCGACATGATGTCTTGCCGCGCGCGTTCCGCTCGCGGCCATTCTCGCGTCGAGCCAACCGTGACCGTTCTGCTCGTCGCCATGCTCGTGATCTCCGTCGGCGCCGTGGTGCCCTACCTGGTCGGTCGCCATCGGGACAGTCGCGCGATGCTCCGACGCGATCCGCCGCCTCTCGTGTTCCCGATGACAAGGGGCGACTGGCAGGCTGAACCATTAGAAGCGGGCATTTCATCGTTCGCGGACCCGATCGCACCACGCGAGGAGATTTACTCGTTCGCGGACCCGATGGCCCCCCACGAGGGTATGTCCACCGATCGGAGCCCGCTCTCTTCGGACACCGTGCAATTCCGTCGTCCCGCGAACGAGGCACTCCAGGTGCTGCCGGGGCGCCTGGAGGTTCTATCCGGAGTGGATTCGCCGCGTGAAATTCGATTCGTACGCTTCCCCGGCGAGCCGCCCCAGCTCATCATCGGGCGCGATCCAGGCAGTTCACCGCAGCACGTTGCGCTTCCGTCCAGCACGGTGAGTCGTCGCCATGCACGCTTCGACTTTTTCGGCGGACAGTGGCGTCTCGCCAACCTGTCCAGCACCAATCCCGTCGTCGTCAACGATGAGACGCTGTCGAACATCGACGGTGAGCGCTTCCTGATGGACGGCGACCGGATCGAGCTTGGCGATGTCCAGCTCCGTTTCCACGCGCATTGAGTGCTCCGGATGACTCCTCTCTCACGAGCACTTTTTCTCACGGACGGAGCATCATGAGCTCGGAGAGCATCCCGGCCATGCTGTCGCTGACGGCCAACTACGAGATCCTCCGCGAACTCGGACGCGGTGGAACGGCCGTGGTCTACCTGGCGCGCGATCGCGCGACGGGCGCCGAAGTGGCCATCAAGCTCATTCATGCCCGGTACGCCCACGACGTGGAGGCGGTAGCCCGGTTCGCGCGCGAGGCGCGCTTCGTCGCGCAGCTCGAGCATCCGAACGTCGTGCGAGTGCACACGGTACTGGATCTTGGCGAGGGCGGGATCGCACTCGTGATGGCGCACGTGGCGGGACGCACGCTCAAGCAGCGTATCCTGGCCGAGGGTCCCCTCGCCCCCGTCGAGGCCGAACGTGTGATGCGCGACGTGGCCTGCGCGCTGGGCGCGGCACACGCCCTGGGCATCGTGCATCGGGACGTGAAGCCGGAGAACATCTTTCTGGATGCGGAGGGTCGCGCTCTGCTGGCGGACTTCGGCGTCGCCCGATCGATGTCGGCCGAGACGCAGCAGCTGACGATGCATGGCGTCGCGATCGGGACGCCGTCCTACATGGCGCCCGAGCAGATCGAGGGCGACGCGCTGGACGGGCGTGGCGACATCTACAGCCTTGGGCTGGTCACCTGGGAGATGCTGTCTGGCCGCCGCCCGTGGGACGGTCAACCGCTCTACTCGGTGCTCTACCATCAAAAGCACGATTACCTCCCGTCGCTGCGCGAGCTGCGGACCGACGTTCCGCCGCGGCTTGCCGATGCCGTCGATGGAGCGATGGAGAAGGAGCGCGACTCGCGCTGGCAGAGCACGGACGAATTGCTCGCGGCGCTCGATGGCGCACCACCAGCGCGGCGCGCACCGACCGTGGCTGCGGCGGCGACCGACACGCTTCGATTCGCTCGAGTTCCTGTTGCGACCGCATCCGCCGCCGCGGCGACACCCGCCGTTGCCGTAGCGGTGCCGTCCGACGTAGAGGCCACCGCGGTCATTCTCGAGACGATGCGCGCCCGTATGCGTCCGAGTCGCGGCGTGCTGGTCGCCGGTGCGCTGGTGTCGCTGTTCGCTCTCATCCTCCTGACGCGCGGCGTGCAGGCGTGGACGGATGGTGCGCGACGCCGCGCTGCGGCTCCGGCGGCGATCCAGGCCGCCATGCCGGCAGGAGAGGCGGCGGCCATTCCCACGGCGGATACTGCGCACATCGTCACTGCCGACGCGTCGGCTGGCGCGCGCCCACCTGACAGCACGACGTTCGCTGCATCGGGCATGATCGACGCAGTCGATCCAAAGCCGTTTGCGCCGTTGGCAGACACCGCGCGCGACAAACCGCCGATCGCCGCGGCGATCAAGTCGGTGAAAGCGGCGGACGTCGTGAGCGCGCTGGCGTCGAGGGAGTCCAGCGCCGCGTCCACAGGCACGCCACTCCCCGTCTCAATAGAGGCACCGGCGCCCCCGCTTCCGACGTCGCGTACGCGAATCGTGACGGGAGGTCGGCACACCTGCCTCCTCGCCGACGACGATCGGGGATTCTGCTGGGGCGGGAATGATCGTGGCCAGCTCGGCACGGGCACGACCGGTGGAGCCGTGGCGCCCATGGCAATCTCTCTCGATAAACGATTCATCGCCGTCGCGCCCGGACTGTCGCATAGTTGCGCGATCGACGCCAACGGCGCGACGTGGTGCTGGGGCGAGAACGAGCGCGGCCAATTGGGCGACCGCACCACGGTGTCGCACGCCGCGCCGGCACGCGTCTACGTCGAGCGCCGCTTCCGCTCGGTGACGTCTGGCTCCGCGCACAGTTGCGCGCTGGACACGACCGGGAGCGCATGGTGTTGGGGAGCGAACGGATTCGGGCAGCTGGGCGATGGCAGCGCGCAGGATCAGAGTGTTCCAGTCGCGGTGGCGACGACCCGCCGCTTCGTCAGCCTTGACGCCGGGTGGAATTTCACGTGCGGGCTCGACACCGAGCGTCGCGCGCTGTGCTGGGGCGACGACGGGTCCGGTCAACTCGGCGACGGGGCCACGGCGGGCGGACGAGATGTTGCAAGCGTGCTGGGGCGCCATTCCTTCGTCTCGATCAGCGCCGGCAGCGCGCATGCGTGTGGAGTGACGAACGGCGGCGAGGCGTATTGCTGGGGCGCCAACGCGAATGGACAGCTCGGTGACGGCTCAGCGACCAATCGCGCTGCGCCAACCCGCGTGTCGAGCGAGTCGCGATTCGTCGCGATCGCGGCAGGCGCCGTCCATACCTGTGCATTGTCGGCGGAGGGCGCGTCGTACTGCTGGGGCAGAAACACCTACGGCCAGCTTGGTGATGGGAGCACGGACGATCGCAGCCTTCCTGTGCGCGTGACCGGAGGGCATGCGTTCACGAGCATTCGCTCGTTCGGATCGCACACTTGTGGCGCCACGGCGTCCGGAGAGGCGTTCTGCTGGGGATACAATTCCGACGGACAATTGGGTGATGGCACTCGCACGCATCGCGCTCGCCCCGTCTACGTCGAGCGGCCGGGGGGGCGATGATGCGCATGCGAATTGGTGACGTGGCGGCAGCCGGGCAGCTGAGGCGTGGGCTCGCGTGGCTGGCCGCGCTCGCCGCGCTCTCGTGCAGCAGTCCTACCGGCGTGGATCGTGGTCCTGGTGGGGCGGTGGCGACCGTCAGCGTCTCGCCGTCGGCGTCGACGGTGATGATCGGCGCTGAGCTTCCACTGCAGGTCGTCGTGCGCGATGACATTGGAGCTCCGCTGTCCAACGTGTCGATCGTGTGGTCCGTGCGAGACGGAAACATCGCGAGCGTCTCTCCGGCCGGCGTCGTGACGGGTCGGGCACTCGGAAGTACGCAGGTTGCCGCGAGTGCGGGAGGACGGTCGGGAATTTCGACGATCACGGTGCAGCAACCGGCCGTGGCCAGCGTCGGCGTGCAGCCCGGAGCCGCCAATCTGGTCGTCGGCGATTCGACCACACTCACTGTACTCGTGACGGACGTGGGCGGTCGGACGGTGACGAATCGTCTGCTCGTCTGGACATCGAGCGATACCCGCGTGGCAACGGTCTCCAGCACTGGCGCGGTGACCGCGTCGGGCGTGGGCAGCGCGATCATCACGGCGAGTAGCGAGGGCAAGAGCGGAACAGCGACCGTCACCGTGGTTCGCGCGCCCGTGCTCAGCGTGGCGGTGGAGCCCGGCACCTTGAGCATCCCGAGTGGGGCCAGCCGGCCTTTGACCGTCACGGTCGTGGACGCGAATCGCGTCAACGTCACGGATCGCGAGGTACGATGGACCTCGAGCAACGAGCTCGTGGCCGTAGTGTCCCAGAGCGGGGCGGTCACGGCGAAGTCGCCGGGCACGGCGACCATCACGGCGACCAGCG
>JBDSSY010000107.1:0-5729 GCA_039928585.1 Gemmatimonadaceae bacterium
ACGCCGCATCGAAACCGGCCTTTCGGTGCCAGCTGCGCACGTCCTCGGGTGTCCAGTCCGGGCGGCCATCGTGCGAGAATCTCGTGTGCGCGTGAAAATCGACGGCCACGATGTTCTGCTGCACCTCGATCGCCGCCATGGGGCGCGGCAGCAGTGCGCCACCGAAGTACACGGCCAGCAACGCCAGCAACGCGAGTCCCACCCGAGCGACCACGCGCGCCGCGCGCCGAGCAGGCGTAACGGTGGGCGGCATGATCCGCCCGCGCCACCGCCACCACAGCGCGTACCCGATGAACAGGGTGATCAGCAGCGCGATGTGCTGTCGCACACTGAGCAGCGTGAGGACATCGAACACATTGAGCAACGGCGCCAGCAGAACGTATCCGGCCGATCGCACGAGCTCTGCCTCGGCCACTCGCTCCAACGTGGCGGCGTCGCGAATGGGCGGGATGGAGAACAGGGCGCTTACGAGGAGCAGTCCCAGGAGAACGATCAGCGCCCACCATGGGCGCACCGGCCGCAGCCACGTGAGTGGGTCGACAGTGGCATCTGGACGAATTTTCCGGGCGCGGGACGCGTCGTCGCTGGGCACCAGGCTACTCTTGAGTGGAAAGAAGTTCGCGCGGGTGAATTGCCGCGCCACAACATAGCCGTCCGCAAGGGCGTCCGCATTCACCACCCCCAGCCCCGACGCACGCGTGGCCAATCATCTCGCCACCGAAACGAGTCCGTATCTCCTGCAGCACGCGCACAACCCGGTGGACTGGTGGCCGTGGGGCGACGACGCGTTGTCGCGCGCGCGCGCCGAGCAGCGACCAATCCTCCTCAGCATCGGTTACGCGGCGTGTCACTGGTGCCATGTCATGGAACGCGAATCGTTCGAGAACGAAGAGACGGCCGCGCTCATGAACGCGAACTTCGTCTGCATCAAGGTGGACCGCGAGGAACGGCCGGACATCGACGCGATCTACATGCAGGCGACCCAGGCGATGACCGGGCACGGTGGATGGCCGATGACGGTGTTCCTGACGCCAGAGGGCGAGCCGTTCTACGCGGGCACCTACTTTCCGCCCGAAGATCGGCAGGGCATGCCCGGCTTTCCGCGCGTGCTCGGCGGCGTGGCGGATGCGTGGGCCAACAAGCAGGCCAGCGTGACGAAGACCACCGCCTCCATGCGCGATCTGTACGCCCAGAGCACGGAGCGCACCCGCCCCACCGGCGCGCTCGATGAAGCGCTCCTCTCGCGCGCGATGTCGTCGCTCGTCCAGCGGTACGAGCCACGTTTCGGCGGATTCGATGGCGCACCCAAGTTTCCGCCCACCATGACGCTGGACTTCCTGCTGCGGCAGTGGGCGCGCACGGGCGAGGCACAGGCGCTGGAGATGGCGACGCACACCTTCCGATCCATGGCGCGCGGCGGGATCTACGATCAGGTGGGCGGCGGCTTCTCGCGCTACAGCGTGGATGCGTACTGGCTGGTGCCGCATTTCGAGAAGATGCTGTACGACAACGCGCTCCTCGTGCGGCTCGGAGCCAACCTGTGGCAGGCGACGCGGGAGCTCGAGTTCCGGCGCGTCACGGAGGAGACGATCGGCTGGCTCGCTCGCGAAATGACGTCGCCCGATGGCGGGTTCTACTCGTCGCTCGACGCTGACAGCGAGGGCCACGAAGGCCGGTACTACGTCTGGGACGCCGGTGAGCTCGACACCCTGCTCGGCGAGGATGCCGGCCTCGTCAAGACATACTGGGGCGTGACCGCCGACGGCAACTTCGAGGGGCGCAACATCCTGTTCGTACCGCGAGATCCGGCCGGCGTCGCCGACGAACAGGGCGTGACGCCCTTCGAGTTGCGCACGGCGGTCGACCGCGCGACGCGCATCCTGTACGACGCGCGCGAGCGCCGTGTGCGACCCGCGCGCGACGAGAAGATCCTCGCCGGTTGGAACGGACTGATGCTCCGCGGACTTGCCGAGGCGGCGCGCGCATTCGGTGACGCCGAGCTTCGGGCCATGGCCGTGCGGAATGGCGAGTTCCTGTTCCGCACCCTGGTGCGCGGAGATCGGGTGCTGCGCTCGTACAAGGACGGCGTGGCGAAGATTCCCGGCTTCCTGGAGGACTACGCCGCGGTGGCGCTCGGCGCGCACGCCCTCTATCAGCTCACCTTCGATCGCATCTGGCTCGATCGTGCGCGCACGCTGGCCGACGCGATCATGCTGCGATTCTGGGACGCTGGCACGCAGGCCTTCTTCGATACCGCCAATGATGCCGAGGTACTCGTCACCAGGCCGAGAGACGTCACCGACAATGCGATCCCGAGCGGCAGCTCGCTCGCGGCCGAGCTCTGCCTGCTGCTCGGCGACCTACTCTCCCAGAGTGAGTACACCGAGCGTGCGCGCTACCTGCTGGAGACGCTGGCCGAGCCCATGGCGCGTTACCCCACCGCGTTCGGACATGTACTGGGTGCCGCGGACATGGCGGTTCGTGGTGCGGTGGAAGTGGCCATCGCCGGCGACCCCGGCGACGGCGCGTTTGGTTCGTTCGCGCGCGAGGTGGCGAACCGGTATGTGCCCTCGCTCGTGCTCGCCGGGGGCGAAGGACGCGCGGTCAAGGGGATTGCCCTGCTGAAGAATCGTGGTGGCGCTGAACCGGTGGCCTACGTCTGCCGCGCGTACGCGTGCGCGTTGCCGGCGGACGATCCGTCGCTGCTGGGGCGGCAGCTGGACGCCCTGCGCGGAACGATGGGAGGAATCACAGGCTGAGCGAGAGTCACGAGGCGATACATTTCCGGAACGATTCGATACGCACGCTGCACAACGCGGGTTCGCCGTACTGATTCAAGTCGTTGCACAGCTGCATGTTGTGCCTGCGTCACCCCCCGCTTTTCCCCGGCACTCGTCCTGCCCCGATTCTAGTGTATCGAGCACTGGGCAGCTCAGCGACCATGGGGGGTGCACGCGATGCGGTTGGCCGACAGTCCCTCCCCGATGAATGTTGGGGTGTGGGCACCAGCCCGTCCCTTCCCCTCGTCACTCCCGTCGCGCGTGGCCGACCTTCGTATTCTCGCGCTCACCGATTCCTTTCATGCCGAGTGGGCCGGCCTCGCGGCGGCGCACGGCTTCTCGCTCGTGCGGGCCGCCGAGCCGGCGGAGCTCGAGCCGCGCCGCGGCGTGGTGACCATCGTGTCGGCGGCGGGCGACGAAGTACTCCTGGAGGGAGCGCTCCGTCGAATGCCACGGGACGTGCGGCTCGTTGCGGCGGTGGGCGCGGTGCCGGATCATCGGCTCGCCGCGGCGCTGGTTCGAGCCGGCGCTGACGATTATTTCGCGCTGCCGCAGGACTTGCCGCATCTCGCATCGTGGTTGCGCGACAGCGCGGCGCGGTTCAAGGCGGATGCCGACGCAGCGGCCTTCGCGAATGCCGAGCGGGGCAAGTTGCACTTCGACGGCATTCTCGGTGAAAGTCCGGCGCTTCACGCCGCGCTCGAGCGTGCGGCGCGAGTGATTCCACGCCCCACGGTGACGATTCTCATCACGGGCGAGACGGGCACCGGCAAGGAACTGCTCGCGCGCGCGATCCATTACAACGGTCCCCGACGCGACGCTCCATTCGTGGATGTGAACTGCGCGGCCATCCCGGAGCACCTGCTCGAGAGTGAACTGTTCGGGCACGAGCGTGGCGCGTTCACCGGTGCGGTCGGCACCAAGCCGGGCCTCATGCAGCTGGCCGACGGCGGCACGCTCTTCCTGGACGAGATCGGTCACCTCGCCCTCCCGCTCCAGGGAAAGATTCTCCGCGCGCTCGAGGAACGCGTCATCCGGCGAGTGGGTGGAACGCGGGCCATCCCGTTCGAAGTGCGGCTCATCGCCGCCACGCACGTGGACCTCGCGAGCGCCGTCCGACGTGGCGAATTCCGGGAGGATCTCTACTACCGCCTGAACGTCGTGCCGATCGAGTTGCCCGCGCTGCGCGCCCGGCACGACGACATGCTGACGATCGCGTCGTACTTTCTTGCCCGCTTCGCGCGCGAGTACGACCTCGCGCCGCTCGCCCTGTCACCCGCGGCCGTCCGAGCACTGCGCGAGCGGCGCTGGCCGGGCAACGTGCGCGAGTTGCGCAATGCGATCGAGCGTGCGGTGCTGCTTTCCAACGGCGCCGTGATCGAGGCGAGCGACGTCGCCGAGCCGGTGCACAATGACCGGGTGAGCGATTCGCTTCCCTTCCCCACCACGCTCGCCGATCTCAACCGCGCCGCCGTGGCGCGGATGCTCGACCTCTGCGGCGGCAACAAGACCGAGGCCGCGCGCCGGCTCGGCATCTCCCGGCCGCGATTGCACCGTCTGCTCGGTGCTGCCACTGCCGACGTGGACGACGATGGCACCGATGACGCGATCGACGCGACACGCCGCACCTCCACTCCCCGATGAAGGGTCTTCGCATGCCGCTTCGACGTCCCCACGCGAGTGCACTCGCGCTCGTCATCTTCGCCGCGCTCTCGTGCTCCGAGCCCACCGCGCCAGACGGCGACAACGAGCGCGTCTCCACCGACCTGCGATTGCTCGCCGCGCCGTATGGCACGCCGCCGCTCGTTACCACCACGACGAGTTTCTACGCCGTGAAGGGAAAGGTCTCGGGCGTCGATATCTGGTATCGTCCACGCGCCGGGCGCACCGACTCCACGAAGTTCCTCGAGTTCCGCCTCGGGACAGGGTCGCTCGACCGGCGGCCGAACGGAACCGCCATCGCAATCGGCGACTCGGTGCTGATCACGCTGACGGTCACCGACCCGATGCACTTCATCATCGAACTGCAGCCGTCGGGACTTCGGTTCGCGTCCAGCGACGAGCCCCGGCTGAAGATCTCCTTCGCGGCGTGCGGCGATGACCTGAACTACGACGGCAGGGTGGACTCGGCCGATCTTGTCCTCCTCTCGGCGCTGAGCGTCTGGCGTCAGGAGGCGCCGTTTCAATCGTGGTTCAAGATGTCCAGCACGGTCTCGGCGTCGGTGAGGGAAGTGGATACGCAGCTTGGCGGCTTCACCGGTTATGCGCTGATGTGGTAGGCGCACACTTCCCGAGCCGCCATGCTTCCCTTGCCATCATCCCTGCTCACGACGGCGCGCCAGCGCGCCGCCGCTGGCGTGTGGCGCGATGTGGCGTCGATGCTGTCGCCGCATGTCGGCGAGCAGCCCGGCCTCACCGAGGAAGCGGTGCTGCTGGCCGAGGCGATCCTGTACCTTGGCGAGGAGCGGCGGGCGCTCGTCCTGCTGCACGCCATCGTGCCCGACGCTGCTCCCGGCACGGACCGAGGGCTGTATCGGAGAGCGGTGAACATGATGGGAGTCGCCTGCTTCGCCCTCGGTGATCTCGAGGAGGCGAACGCCGCGCTGCACGTCGCGCTGGACTTCGCCACTGAGGACGACGACCAACTCCTGCTCGCGCAGGCGACGAACAACCTTGGCGCGATCGCGAACCTGCAGGGCCGGCATGACGTCGCGTTGTCGCACTATCGGGTTGCCATCCCGACCCTGCAACGCATCGGCCAGCCGCAGCGGCTGGCCAACGTGCATCACAACATCGCCATCACCTTTCGCGCCACCGGTGACCTCGAGCAGGCGGACGAGCACGAGCTGCGCGCGATCGGATACGCCACGGGGAGCAACGTCCCTCGTCTCGCCGCGATGAGCCGGACGGGGCGCGCCGAGATCGCGTTGCGGCGCGGCGATGCGCCAC
>JBDSSY010000108.1:0-7212 GCA_039928585.1 Gemmatimonadaceae bacterium
GGCGATTCTGCTGCGCCACCTCGTCGTAGATGTCGTACCCGATCTTCGTCCCGATCACGATCTCGCTCCGGCGCCCACGAAAGGCATCGGCGATCTGGCGCTCCGACCGGCCGTTTCCGTACGCGTCCGCCGCGTCGAAGAAGGTGACGCCATGCTCGTCGAGCGCGCGCCGCATCATCGCGACGGCGTCGGCATCGGTCTTGTCACCCCACCATCCCGTCGAGACCGTCCAGGTGCCGAAGCCCACCTCGCTCACTCGAACGTCGGTGTTCGGAAACGTGCGATACTTCATCGTGACGGAGGCTCGGGGAAATCCGTGGCTGTCGTCCTGCGCCGAAGGCGGAGGACCTTCACTGTTGGGTGCCCTACTACACGTGCTGGTCCTTCGCTGCGCTCAGGACGACATCCTCCCTGCTGGTCCTTTGCTGCGCTCAGGACGACACCGGGCCGCGCAGCAGCCGCGCCGCGTCCATCGCGAAGTAGGTGATGATGATGTCGGCACCGGCGCGCCGGATGCCGAGCAGGCTCTCCATCATCACCTGATCGCGCGAGATCCATCCGCGATCGGCCGCCGCCTGAACCATAGCGAACTCGCCGCTCACCTGGTATGCGGCCAGCGGATAGCCCGTCTCCGATTTCACGCGTGCGATGATGTCCAGGAACGGACCGGCCGGCTTGACCATCACGAGGTCGGCGCCCTCCTCGATGTCGAGCCAAACCTCGCGCATCGCCTCGTCCGCATTGCCCGGGTCCATCTGGTAGCCGCGTCGATCCCCAACCTGCGGCGCGCTCTCTGCGGCGTCGCGAAACGGACCGTAGAACGCGCCGGCGAACTTCGCCGAGTACGCCATGATGGCGGTGTTGTGAAACGCGTTCGCGTCCAGTGCGCGGCGAATCGCCCCCACGCGCCCGTCCATCATGTCGCTCGGTGCCACGATGTCCGCACCGGCGCGTGCGTGCGAGAGCGCCTCCCGCGCCAGCAGCTCGAGCGTCGCGTCGTTGTCCACCTCTCCATTCACGAACACGCCGCAGTGGCCATGCGCGGTGTATTCGCACAGGCACACGTCGGTGATGACGACCAGCTCCGGCAACTCATGCTTGAGCGCGCGCACGGCCTGCTGCACCGGACCCTCATCGTCCCACGCGCCGGAGCCTTCGGCATCCTTGTGCTCGGGAATGCCGAACAGCAGTACCGCGCCGATCCCCAGCACCGCCGCGGCGCGGGCATCCGTCACGAGCTCGTCGACCGACGTCTGGCTCACGCCGGGCATCGAGGCCACCGGCCGCCGCACCCCGCTGCCCGCGCGCACGAACAGCGGCAGCACGAGCTGTGACGCCGACAGCCGCGTCTCGCGCACGAGGTTGCGCAACGCGGGGGTGCGACGCAGTCGGCGGGGCCGGTACTCGGGATAGGCTGGCATGGACGTCAGGTGATCGGATCGGTAGCGCGTGTCGCGCGCTCGCGCGAGCTGCAATGAATCATGCGGGCGTCACTCCGGCTGGGGGGACGGCAGATGCTCGGCGCGCCGGAGCCCCTCGAGGATTTCAGAAGCGCCCAGGCCGCGCAGCTCGTTGGCCAGGCGAATGCCGCAGAGCGCTGGATCGTTGGGATCGAGTGTGATCTGGCCGCGCACCATCCGCGACCCATCGATCGAGGCGATCATGCCGTGGAGTATGCCGTCACCATCGATGTCCCGTATGGCGAGCGCGCCGATCGGTACCTGACATCCGCCCTCCAACGCCGCCAGGAACGCACGCTCGGCGACCACGGCACGCATCGTCGGTGGGTCGTTCATCAGCGCAGCCATGGCGCGCATTCGTTCGTCATCCGTCCGCACCTGCACCGCAATCGCTCCCTGTCCCGCGGCGGGAAGCCATGCCGGCACGTCGAGGTAGCAGGTGATGTGCTGGCGAGCTCCGAGGCGATGCAGACCCGCGGCCGCCAGAATGGCGGCGTGCACGCGCCCCTCGTCGATCTTTTTCAGGCGCGTGGGCACGTTGCCGCGCAACTCCGCCACCTCCAGGTCAGGACGCGACGCGAGCAGCTGCGCGCGACGGCGCAGGCTCGACGTGCCCACGCGCGAGCCGCGTGGCAGGTCGTCGAGCGACTGCGCAATGATCCGCCCGTTCACCACGAGCGCGTCACGCGGATCCTCGCGCTCGAGCACCGCGGCCACGAGGAGCCCATCTGGTGAATCGGTGGGCAGGTCCTTGAGGGAATGCACGGCGATCTGCGTCTTGCCTTTCAGCAGATCCTGCTCAAGCTCCTTCGTGAACAACCCCTTCGCGCCGATCGCACTCAACGGCTCGTCGAGCCGCTTGTCGCCGACGGTCCGGTACGTCACGAGTTCGGACGCGACGCCTTGCAGCCCCAACGCCGCCTGCACCATGCGCGCCTGACGCAGCGCGAGCTCGGATACCCGCGTGCCGATTCTGATGATCGAGGGCGCCGAGGAGTCGCTCACGGGGAAACGCACGCTCCACGCACGGGGACCCCGTCGCGCGAACGCGTCACCGCTGCTGTTCCATGATGCCGATCAGGAGCGCGGCACCCAGAATGGTGAGCGCGAGGAGCACGAGCGAGAGCACGCGCATCGCTCTCGCCGGACGCGCGTCTCGATACTCCACGAAGGCGGCTTCGCTCAGATACCACGTGCCACCTCGCGACCCTGCGACGATCACGCCCCTGGTCATGAGGTCATCGAGATCGCGCGAGCCGCTCAGCCCCAGGTCCGCCGTCGAGGTGGCTCGTTCGGGCGCCGTTGCGCCCGCGAGACGAAACGCATCGAGGATGGCGTTCGTTCGTCGTCGTTTCGCTGCTGCCGCCGCTACGATCACCGCTCCGGTCCCCATGCACGCTCCTCAGTGGAAAGTAGTGCCGCGGATCAACGTGTCCGCAGATACAACGCTTCGACCTTCGCGCGGGCCCATGGGGTCTTTCGCAGGAATTTCAACGACGACTTGATGCTCGGGTCGTGTGTGAAGCTGCGAATCTCGATGAGTCTGGCCAGCCCATCCCAGCCATGCGTGTCGACGAGCTTCTCCAGCATCGCCTCCAGCGTGACGCCGTGCAGCGGATTGCGTGGCTGCGACTCCGTCACGATGTACCTCGCATCGCCGTCACCACGGCAGCCACCAGCGACTCGATGGATGCGGCGGCGGATTCCGCCGCGAGCTCGATGCCCGCTTCGCGAATCGCCTCGCTCGTCACCGGTCCAATCGACACCGCCGGCGCGCGACGCGCCAGATCGGGGCCCACCGCGTCCACATATCCACGCACCGCGGATGCCGACGCGAAAGTCGCGGCATCCACGTCGCCGCGCGCGAGCGCCGCGCGCAACGTCTCGGCTCCGTCGCCGCCGCTCACCGTGCGATACGCGTGCACGACGTCCACCGCACACCCCAGTGCGCGAAGTCCGTCCGGCAGCACGGTGCGCGCTGCCTCTGCCGCGACATGCAGTACCCGCGAACCCCGCACGTCATCTCGTGCAGCCAATGAGTCGAGCACGGCGTCGGCGACGAACCGCGCCGGCACGACGTCTGCCGCCATTCCGTGCGCGAGCAGGGCGTCGGCCGTGGACTTCCCGACGCAGGCGATGCGACACGCCGCGAGCGCCCGGGCATCGAGTCCCGCTTCGCGTAGCGCTGCCCACGTCAAGGCGACGGCATTCTGGCTGGTGAACACCACCCAGCGATATCGCTCGAGCTGCCGGACCGCCGCCGCCAGTGGAGCGGCATCGAGTGGCTCGATTCGCAACGCCGGCAACTCGAGCACGTCGGCGCCAACGGCGGCGAGCGCGTCGCGAAGTCCGGTGGCCTGCGCGGATGCGCGAGTGACGACGATGCGCCGGCCAAAGAGCGGCAGACGATCGAACCAGGCCAGCTCCGTCCGAAGCGCGACGACCGCTCCAATGACCGTGATCACCGGCGCCCCGATTCCCTCGCGCGCGATCACATCGGCGATCGTCGCGATAGTGGCGGTGACCGTGCGCTGGCGAGGATGCGTGCCCCACTGCACTGCCGCTGCCGGTGTGTCCGGTGACATGCCACCCGCCATCAGAGCTGACGCAATGCGGGGTAGCGATTTCACGCCCATGTACAGCACGATGGTCCCACCCGCGCGCGCGAGCGCCGACCAATCGGTCTGCGTCTCGGCCTTGGCGGGATCCTCGTGACCGGTGACGAAGGTGACCGATGTCGCCACACCGCGATGCGTCACGGGAATGCCCGCGTATGCGGGTGCCGCGACACCCGCCGTCACGCCTGGCACCAGTTCGAATGCAATACCCGCCGCGGCCAGCGCTTGCGCCTCCTCGCTGCCACGCCCGAAGACCAGGGGATCCCCACCCTTCAGCCGCACCACGCGCTTGCCATCGCGCGCGAGACGGATCAGCAGATCGTTGATGCTGTCCTGGCTGGCGGATTCACTACTGCCGCCGCGCTTGCCAACGTCGTGCACTTCGACGCCGGGGTTCTCCATTCGCGCCGCACTCACGATCGCCGGATTCGCGAGCGCGTCGGCGGCGATCGCGTCGCAGCGCGCCAGCAGTTCTCGCCCGCGCACCGTGAGCAAGCCCGGATCGCCCGGCCCGGCGCCCACGAGATGGACGATTCCCTTCGCCCCCGGGCGCTCGCGCTCCGTCACGCCCCGTTGCCGCGGTCGAGCGCGGCGAGTCGCGCACGTACGGCACGCCCGCGTATCACGAGGCTGGCGGCGTACAGCACATACAGCACGCCCGCGACGGTGTATGCAGCCTGGAAGTAGGACGCAGTATCGGCCATGTCAGCGTTCTCCGTCGGACGAGCCTTCGCGCATGGCCAGCTCCGCACGCTGCACCGCGAGACCGAAGCGCGCCCGCGTGAGCACCACGTATGTGAAGAAAAAGGCGGCGAAGCTCAGCATCAGTGTCTGCAGCATTTCAGGAGGCAATGACGGTCGATCCGGCTTCAGCACGATCGGCATGGGATGCAGCGTGCGAAACAGGTAGACGCTCATGTGAATGAACGGGATCAACAGCGCACCGAGAATGCCGAGTACGGCCGAATAGCGGGCGCGCATGCCTGGTTCCGTCACCGCGCCTCGCAGCACGAGATAGCCGGCGTAGATGAACCAGAGGAACAGCGTCAGCGTGAGCCGAGCGTCCCAGGTCCACCAGGTCCCCCACACCGGCTTGCCCCAGATCGGCCCGGTCGTGAGCACCACTGTGGTGAACAGCAGCCCGACCTCGGCCGAGCTCTCGGCCAGGCGATCGGCTCGCGGATCTTTCAGCCACAGGTACACGACCGACGTGACGGCGACGACGGCAAAGGCGATGTAGGCGTTCAGCGCCGCGGGGAGGTGCAGGTAGTAGATCTTCTGCGCGAGTCCCTGGGTAGCCTCGGCCGGCGTGAACCAGATGACGCGCACGTACGCGGCGGCGACGGCGAGCGCGGCGGCGACGAGCCACCAGTCCATGCGAGTGCGATCGGTGCGATCGGTCATTCGTCAAGCGTGTAGGGAAATGCGACGGCGCAGGCGACAACGAATACGAGGTCGAAGCCGAGGAGGATGCGGAGCCAGGGCCACGCCTCTGCCGCCGGCCGGCCGGCGACGAGTCGCGCCGTCGTCTGGGCGGCGGCGGTGACGATGGGGAGGAAGAATGGGAGAGACAGCATCGGCAGGAGCAGCTCGGCCAGGCGTGTATTGACCGCCATCGCACTGAACAGCGTCCCGACCGCGACGATGCCCACGGCGGCAAGGAGGGCGATGCCTGCAAGTGGGAGCCACACTCCGCCCAACGGGACGCTGTAGAAGAGGGCAAGCGCGGGGAGCGCGATCGCCTGCACGCCGGCGACGAACAGCACATTCGCGAGCGCCTTTCCCAGATAGATCGCCTCGCGATCGACCGGAGCCGCGAGCAGTGCGTCCATCGCGCCGTCCGCCTGCTCCACGCCGAACGACCGCTGGAGACCCAGCAGTCCGCTGAAAGTGAAGATCACCCAGAGCACGCCGGGCGCGATGTCGATTGCCGCGACGGCGGTGGGGTCCCAGGCGAAGTAGAAGATCGTGAGCCCGAGCAGCGCGAAGACGATGGACGAGAAGAACGCTGTACGCGTACGAAACTCGATCGCGAGATCCTTTCGCGCGATCAGCCACGCCGCATGCAGCACACCGGGCAGTTTGGTCGATTCGTTCACGCGCACGCTCGCAGCGCGCGAACCGATGGTGGCGTCACGCATCGGCGGTCGCCAGCTCGCGATACTCGGTTGCATACGACGCGACATCGAGCGACTCGCGCGCTTCATGGCGCACGAAACGCCCCCGTCGCATGATGGCGGCGTGTGACGCGAGCGCGAGTCCTTCGCCGAGGTTGTGCGTGACGAGCAGAAGCGCCGCGCCGCGGTCGCGTCGGTCGGCGAGGGCGGCAGTCAGCGCCGCGCTCCCCGATTCGTCGAGCCCCGTGTATGGCTCGTCGCACAGGAGCAGCCGTGGAGCATGCACGATCGCGCGGGCGATGGAGACGCGCTGCTGCAAGCCTCGGCTCAGTGCGCGCACCGGCGCATTCGCCCGGTCGGCCACGCGCATCTCGGCGAGCACGCGGCGCGCGGCGCCCGACGGATCGCGCACCCCATACAGTCGCGCCGCGAACTCGACGTTCTCGTGCGCGGTGAGCGCGCCGTAAAGCATGCTGGTGTGGGACACGAGGCCCACCTGCGCACGCGCGGCGGGTCCTTCCCTCAGCCTCACCCCACCGACGCGGCAGGTACCGTCGCTCGGCGCGAGCAGTCCGGCCAGCAGGCGCAGCAACGTGGTCTTCCCGGCCCCGTTGGGACCGAACAACGCCAGACACTCGCCCGCGCTGATCGTGAAGTCGACGCCGTTGACGGCGCGTCGCCCGCCGAACACGCGCACCAACCCCTCCGCCTCCACGACGGGACGGTTCGCGTCGATCACGATCTCTGCAGCGCCGGGCATCGGGGGAAGATACCGGGTGGCGGCGGGCGGGAGAGGGAGGAAACCTGACAGTGGTGGGATGATTGGCGCGCCGAAGCGGCCGCCGATGGCCGCCGTACGGCCGCCGTACGGCGAAAGGCGTGCGGCGCGTCGTGGGGCGATAGGCGTACGGCGTGCGGCGAGGGATTCGGAAGGGGCGGTTTGAATAACGGCTCACTGCACGGCAGTTGTCAGCGCAGTCACCCAACCGCACTCTCCGAATCCCCGCCGCACGCCGC
>JBDSSY010000109.1:0-16140 GCA_039928585.1 Gemmatimonadaceae bacterium
CCTCCAAGGTCCAGCGCTGGATCGACCTGCTCGCCGCCCTCCTCGGCCACCGGATGCCGGTGACATTCAAGCAGCTCGCGCGTGACGTGCCCGCCTATCTCGCGGACGGAAGCGTCGCAACCGATGAGCCCTCGCCGACGCTCAAGCGGATGTTCGAGCGTGACAAGGCGGAGCTGCTCGGACTCGGGGTGCCGATCGTTTCCATCGGCGAGGAGGGGAGCGACGAATCCGCATACACACTGCGCACCAAGGAGTTCTACCTTCCCTACCTCGGCATCGTGTCGGCGCGTGGCATCGTTCGGCCCACGACGGTGGATCACTACGGGTACCGCTCGCTCGTGACGCTCGCCTTCGAGCCGGACGAGCTCGAAGTGATCGTGCAGGGCGCGCGACGCGCAGCGCAGGTTGGCGACCCGGTGCTGGCCGAAGAGGCGCGCAACGGCGTGCGAAAGCTGGCGTTCGATCTTCCGCTGGGCGCGACGGACGGTCCGGGCGGCGCGGTGATCGCCACGCCACGTGCCCGTGCGGACCCGCGTGTGCTCGCGACGCTCGGCGATGCACTGTTCCGTCGCAAGCGGGTGCGGTTTCGCTATCAGGCGATGGGAGCGGCTGCAGGTGCTGAACGCTCGGCCGAGCCGTACGGACTGTTCTTCGTCAGCGGGCACTGGTACCTCGCGGCGCGCGACGCGGAGAAGGACGCGCTGCGCAACTTCCGTGTGAGTCGCATCGACGCGGCCGTGGTGAACAAGACGAAAGGGGGAACGACGGACTACGTAATTCCAACGAGCTTCTCGCTGCGCGCGCACGCCCAGTCGCGACAGGCGTGGGAGATCGGCGACGGTGATGCGTTCGAGGCGGTGGTGGAGTTCACCGGTGTCAGCGGCTCGGCACGCGCCGCCGCGGCGCTGGGTCGTGCGGATGAATCGAACGAGTCGCTGCGAATATTCCAGGTGCGACGAGCGGACAGCTTCGCGCGCTGGTTGTTCTCGTTCGCCGGTGAGGCGACGCCGCTCGCGCCTCCGTCGCTCGTGAGTGAGTATGCGGCGATCGTGATCTCAACCCGCGCCGTGTACGGACCGTGACCGATACCGCGTCCGCGCAGCTCAAGCGCGTGCTGCACCTCATCCCGCGTCTCGCTGACGGAGAGGAGCACGCGCTGACGGAGGTCGCCGCGGCGGCGGAAACCAGCCCCGCAGAACTACTCCGCGATCTCGAGTCGATCTCGGAGCGATTCGATGCGCCGGGAGGGTTCGTCGAGGGGGTCTCCATCCTCGTTGAGGAAAGCACGGTGTGCGTCACGGCAAACCAGTTCCACCGGCCGATGCGATTGACGATGCCGGAGCTATGTGCACTCGAGCTCGGGCTCTCCATGCTGCGCCGTGAGCGTACGCCGGCTGAGCAGGGACCGATCGATCGCGCGCTCGGCAGGCTGCGTGACACGATCACGCACGTGCCGACGAACGATCGCCACGAGGGAACGCGATACGCCGACCTGGGCGCGTCTGGCTCGGCCGATCACCTGGCGAACCTGCGCGGCGCGCTATCGAGCGATCGCAAGGTGGAGCTTCGCTACCGGGCAGGGGGCGCAATGGAGAGCAGCACGCGGACGATCTGTCCACACTCGCTCGCGCATGCCGAACACATGTGGTACCTGGTGGCGACCGGAGATGACGGCACGCTGCGCTTTTTCCGGTTGGATCGAGTCGAGGCGATCCGTGTGCTCGACGAGACGTTCGAGCGGGACGGCGCGGCGGCAGTACGGGTTCAGGAGACGGGACGGGCATTCGTGTCCGATACCAGCCGCCGGATGACGGTGCGATACTCGCCGCGCATCGCGCGCTGGGTGGCAGAGCGCGAAGATCAACCGCTGGCAGCGGATGGCAGCCTCACGATGGACCATCCGGTGGCGGACGACTCGTGGGCGATTCGTCACGTGCTGCAATACGGGCCCGATGCGGAGTTGATCGCGCCGCCGGAGCTTCGCGCGATGATGTCGAGCACGCTGGCATCGTTCGGCGGTGCGTCGCGGTGACGTCGGCTCGCACTCGGCACCTGGTCACCGTCTGGAATCCATCGATCGCGGCGAATGCGATGGACGACCATCTCTTCGTGCTTCGCACATGGAGCGACCGGCACGACGATGGAAAGGCGGACGACGAGGCGCTGTACGTGTGGTGGGGAAAGGTAAAGTCACCCAACCGGCAGCAACCGATGGCACACCTGGCCGACGTGCGCGCGGCAGCGGAAGTCGCGCGAGCGGGTACCGAGGTGCAGCTCTACATCACCGACTACCGTGCCCTGTACGTGGCAGAGGTGCTCGACGTCGCCAGCGAGCTCGGGCCGGGAGAGAAACAACACGTGCCGGTGTATTACGCGCAGGGCGACATGCGTTGCGATCTCTGGTTCAAGCTGGGCGACATCAGGCGACTCGTCACCGACGACACGCTTCAGGTCGTCGAGGAGCTGAAGAAGCTGTCCAACGTGCACTACAACGATCGTCCGGTGAGCATCTACGGCGGCATGGTGGATCTTCCGCTCGTTGTCACACGTGCGGACGAGCGCCGATTCTTCGACGCCGATGAGCGCGAGGCGCTCACTGACGGGGCCCTCTGGGCGGAGTTCGATGCCGAAGCGGGGGCCGGCATAGCCGCAATGGAGCGGGAGCTGCGCGAGAACCGGTTCGGCGAATCACTCTGGTCGGCCCTCGAGCCGGGCGCACGGACGTTCGTCGCCACCGGTGAGCGGCTGTACCGCGAACACCGGCTCGATCCGTCGTTCGACTTCGCGCCCGTGCTCGGGAGCTTTTCCAAGGCAATCGAGGTCCAGGTGAACGCGCTCCTGCGCCGCGTGCTTCCCGCGCTGCCGCGCGAGGTGCGATTGATGAACGTCGACGGTCGCACGGAAGATCTCGCCGAGCGGACTCAGTTCGGGCTGCATCAACTGGTGAATGTGCTGGCGGGTGACCAGCGCCGGAGCGTGGCGATCTCGCGTGCTCTCGAGCACGGAGCGTGGCTCACCGACTCGTTTGCGGTAGTGCTCGATCAGTTTCGGCACCTCCGCAACGCGGGCACGCACGAGAGCGTGGTCGACCGGAAAGCGGCGACACACTGGAGAAACCAGATGATCGGGGTGGGATGCGTGGGACATCTCGTCGAACTGGCGAAGGTCCGGTCGCGTTGACGAGGTACCTCACGCGATAAGCCCACCCCCAGGGCACGGATCGAGACTGTCAGACCCTCCCGCCACATTGAATGCAGCAGTCAGCGCCGGACGATCCAGCAGGAATCCGGCTCCATTCAACGGGAGGTCTCCAATTGAGCGTCCTCATCGAAGCCTTCACCCTGATCGTCCAGCGGTCCAGCCTCGACCTCGCCTATCCCGGCGGTGCCGAGGCTTTTTTGCGAGATACCAACGGTCTGGCGAACAAGCCGCGCTTTGCCTGCGATGGCGATCCGCTGCTCGTCAACATCGCGTTCGAGCGACCGGAGTTCGTCCTCGCGGCGACGAACCTCCTCGAGCGGCACGGTGTCGTGGCGATGGACCACGACGAGGCGCGCGACTTCGTGCTCGTTCATGAGAATGACGGGCCGGCGATGCGTTGCCCGTGGTTGAATTGGGAGCGGTTCGGTCCCGGCGTCACGATTGGCTGGCTGGCGGGCAGGGATCCCGGCGCGCTGGCGGCGCCCGCGGACTGGCAGGCCGCTCGCCCACCTGCCACGAAGGCGACGAGCGTCCAGCCGGGCGACCTGTTTCGACTGTCGAGCGTCCAGGGCATCGAGACTTATCTCAACCTTTCGACTGGCGAGCAGTTCGAAGTGCCGATGGATCCCGACGCCGAGCTCGAGCCCGAACTGCCGATGCCTGCTCCAATGTTCGACGCCATGATGACGGCGCTCGCCGACACGTCGTGGGTGATGTACCACGTGAAGCAGCCGGCGGCGATGGTGGACCTGCGGGGCGAGCAGGCGCTGTACACGAGCCGCTATCTCGCCGCTGAGGGTCCGCGCACGATCGTGTGCTGTACGCGCTGCCCCGTGCGCATTCCGAAGCGCACTCGGCGCAAGGCGATGGAGTTCATCACGCGCGCGAACTTCGGATTGCTGTTCGGCGGCTTCGAGATGAGCCTGGATGAGGGCGACGTGTACTACCGAACGAGCTGCAACGTCGCCGACGGATCGCTGACGATGGAAATGGTAGGGGATCTCGCGTGGGCCGGCGTGTTCGCCTTCGACCGCTACCTGCCTCGACTCCTCGAGGTGGTGTACGGCAAGCGCCCGGTGGACGAAGCGGTGCGGGAAGCGGACGCGTGACTGTCAGAGCTGACGCGTATCATGGGCGCACTTCGATCAGGCCCTGATCGAACGCGCTCGGCGTCGCCGGCGCGCTTCCCTCGACGAGGGTTCTACATGCGCTTATCCCTTCGCACCGACCGCTCGCTCCTGCGCGCCACTGCGCGCAGTACGCGGTACCTGCACATTTCGCTCATCGCGCCAACCGCCGACTCGCGAGCAGAACGCTCGCCCGTGAGCATCGGCATCGTGCTCGACCGGTCAGGGTCCATGGACGGCGAGCGCAAGTTCGCGCTCGCCCGCGATGCCGTGGAGCAGTCGATCCGCATGCTTCGTCCAGAAGACCGGTTTACGCTCGTGGTGTACGATCAGGAGGTCGACACGCTGGTCGCGTCGACGATGGCGACACCGGAGGCGAAGCGCCTCGCGATGCAGCGCCTGCGCGACGTGGGCCCGCGCGGCAGCACGGACTTGCACGGTGGATGGGTGGCCGGTGCGGCAGAGCTGTCGGCTCACCTCACCGCGGCGACGGTGAATCGCGTGTTGCTCATCACCGATGGCCTCGCGAATCACGGGATCACCGACCCGGCTCGCTTGGTGATGCTGGCCGCCGAGTTGCGCCAGCGCGGAATCGCGACCTCCACCTTCGGTGTCGGCGAGGACTTCGACGAACGGCTCCTGCGCGACATCGCGCACGAGGGTGGCGGGCAGTTCTACTTCATTGAGACGCCGCGGCAAATTCCTGATCTGTTGACGAGCGAGCTGGGAGAGGCACTCGAAGTCGTGTGCCGGTCGGCGGTGCTGCAGGTGACGCTACCCCCTAATGCTCGGGCGGAGTCTCTCAACAGCTTTCGATCCTCGCGCGCCCCGGGTGACAACGAGCTGTGCGTGGAGCTCGGCGACCTGACGTCGGGTCAGGAACTGACCGTGGTCGTGCGCATCCAGTTTCCGGTCGGTCGCGAGGGCTCGCGTGAATCGGTGCGCGTCGGTATCGGACCGCGCGATCACCCCGAGCTGTTCGCGCAGTCAGACATCGGGTGGACATATGCGGGAAACGAGGAGAACGATCGCCAGCCGCGTGATCGCATCGTCGACCGCGAGGTCGCGACGCTGTACGCCGCGCGAGCGAGAGCGGAAGCGACCGAAGCGAACCGGGCCGGCGACTTCGGTCGCGCGCGCCGCGTGATCGACGCGACGGTGCGGAAGATCCGCGCGTACGCGCACGGGGACGCGGAGCTCGAACGTATCTGGCGAACGCTCGAGGAGGAGACCGAGCGATTCGAAGCGGTCATGAGCCCGATGTCGATCAAGTCGGCGATGTACGTGGCCGAATCGACGTTCAAGGGAAGAACGCCCGAGGGCAAGGCGCGCCGCAGCAAGCGGGACGCGTAATTAGACTGTGGTGGTACGGACGAGGGCCGGTGCGAGATTGCCGGCCCTCGTCGCGTGATCCTCGGCCACTTCCCACACCGACCATGAGCGACAAGCAGACCGGCTCGCGCCGAGTCTCGGTGCGGAAGTTCGGCGCCGGAAAGAGCAGCGCCGGCATGACGGGACCGGCGGAATTCACCGCTGCCGCGACAGACGCACTGAGCCGCTCCTTCACTACCCAGGCGGTGGTGCTCGCCGACCAGTTTCGCGCCCTGATGCGAAAGCAGGGCGTACCGCCCGACGCGATCGAGACCTTCCTGCGCTCCGTGTCGATCGACGACGAATCCTATCTCACCGATCGGCGGGAGTAGTGTGCGTCACACCGGCCGATCGATGGACGGGCTCAACGGCGTGAACAGCTTCGGTCCGTTCTCGGTGATGTACAGGCAGTCCTCGAGCCGGATCCCGAACTCCGCATAGTTCACGATGGTCGGCTCGGCGCTGAAGCACATGCCCGGCTCGAGCCGAGTCTTGTTGCCGCGGACGAAGTTGGTCCATTCATGACCGTCGAGACCGATGCCATGACCGGTACGGTGCGGCACGCCGGGGAGCTTGTAGTCGGGTCCGTATCCTGCCGCGGTGATCACCGCGCGCGCGGCGTCGTCCACCGACTCGCACGTCGCACCCATCTGCGCCGCGGACACCGCCGCGCTCTGCGCGCGCTTCTCGATCTCCCACACGTCGCGCTGCCGTTGCGTGGGTGTGCCGAACACCGTGGTGCGCGTGATGTCCGACGCATAGCCCTCCACCGTGCAGCCGGTGTCGAGGAGCACCACGTCACCCTCCTTCAACGTCTGCGGCTGTACGCTTCCGTGCGGGAATGCGGTGAACTTGCCGAAGATCACCAGTCCGCCGTCACCCGTGCCACCGAGTGCGCGCGTCGCGGTGCCGACGGCAGTGGAGACTTCCTTGTTGGTCATTCCTTCCTTGAGCGCGGCGAGTGTGCTGCCGATGGCTGACAGCGTGATGTCGTTCGCCTGCTGCATGAGCGCCAGCTCGGCAGGCGACTTGATCATGCGACACCCGGCGGTGACCGGCGTTGCGCTCACGAACCGCGCGCGCGGCATGACTTGGCGCACGCCGTCGGCGATGAAGAAGCGCAGCCGCTCCTCGATGCCGATGGTGCCGCGCGCACCGCGGTCGCGCAGGATGCCGGCGATGACTCGATAGGGACTCTCGTCTTCCTGCCACACGCGCACGTCGGTGCCGAACTTGATCAGCTCCCGCGCACGCTGCTCCTCGAAGGCGGGCGTCACCCATGCCAATTCGCCGCGCGCAGGGATGACGACAGCGAACGTCCGTTCGCTGTTTCCCCACCGCACGCCGGTGTAGTAGAACATGCTCGACCCGCCCTCGAGGAGGATGGCGTCGATGCCGTTCCGGATCATCAGGCGGCGCGCCTTCTCGATGCGCGCGAGCCGCTCGGCATCGGTGATCGGTGGTGCGACGAGAATCGTGGCCGATGGAATCGCCGAGGGAAGCGCGGCCGATGGAAGTGTGGCGGCTGCCGAATCGGCGACGTCGAGCAGGTCAGTGCCGCGCACGGCGGCCGCAGCTCCAACCAGTGCCGCCGACCGCGCAATGAACTTCCTTCGCTCCATGACGTTACCCCTGACTCGAGAATGCCGTGTATTGCCGGAGCGCGAAGTTACGCCGACAGACGGGCGACGAACAAGGTGTGCAGCGCCCCCGACGTGCCGTGCGACCACACGCGCGTGACCTCCACCACGAGCGACGCTCGGCGCAACGCCCGCTCGAACTTCCGGTCATCCTGCGCCGACCAGTACACGAGGCACCCGCCGGGACGGAGGGCAGCGGCGGTCATGCGGATCCCTGCGTCGCCATAGAGCGCGCCGTTGCCGGAGGTGGTCATGGGATCGGGACCGTTGTCGACGTCGAGCATGATCGCGTCGAACCCGCCGGCGCTGTCGAGCAGCACCTGCGCGACGTCGGCATGTCGAAGCTCCACGCGCGAGTCGCGCAGGGACGCGCCCGCGAGGTCGTAGGCCGGGTGAGTGTTCCAGTCGATCACGGCGCGAATGAGCTCAGCGACGACAATCCGGGCGCTGGACGGGAGAATGCGGAGCGCGGACCGGAGGGTGAACCCGAAGCCCAGTCCGCCGATGAGGACGCGGGCGTCGTCACGAGCGCGGAGGGAAGCGCACGCGAGCTCCGCCAGCATGTCCTCGGACCGGTGATGGCGCGTGGACATCAGCTCGGCGCCATCGGCGCGGATGAGAAATTCTCCGTCGTGGCGGAACAGCACGAGCATGGTGCCATCTGGCGTGCGGGCCTCGGCGAGGCGCTCGAGCTTCTTCATTTCAGGGGAAGGTAATGAGGCTCGATCGAAGCCTGGATGCGATGAGGACGTATCGGCAACTGCAGGCGGAGAGCTGGGAGGGAGCAGGGCCAAGCGGGAAGCATTGAGGCTTGAGGGTGGAGGGAGTAACCTCACTGCTCAAGCCTCAGACCTTCCCGCTGCTCGCTCTCGCCTTCTCGCTCTCCAGCTGCAGTTCGCGATGGCAACTTCTCGCTGAGTGATTCCCTATTTGGCCACCATCCAGCACCACTACGAACTGACCGTCGAATGGACGGGCAACACCGGCGCGGGCACTGCCGGCTATCGTGCATACGAGCGCCGGCACGAGATCAGCTCGTCTGCCGGTGCGAAGCCGGTCATCTTCGGTTCCTCCGATCCGGCATTCCGTGGCGATCGCGATCGGTGGAATCCCGAGGAGCTGCTCGTCGCGTCGCTCTCCGCATGTCATCAGCTCTGGTACCTGCACCTCTGCGCCGATGCTGGCATCGTGGTGACGGCATACGTCGACCGTGCAGAGGGCATCATGACGGAAGACCGTGATGGCAGCGGGCGGTTCACGAGCGTCGTGCTGCACCCCGTCGTGACCGTCGCACAGGGGAGCGACGTCGAGCGCGCCCGTGCGCTGCATGACCAGGCGCATGCGCTCTGTTACATCGCCAGATCCGTCTCGTTTCCCGTGCGCCACGAGGCCGAGATCGTCGTGTGACGAGGGTCACACTGCAACGTTCATGCATTGTGACCGGATGTTTGGCATTGCAGTCCACAGGATGAAGCGGCCGTCATCGCAGAATCGCAGCGTTTCCACGCGATCGCGAACGGCGCGCATCACACCTTCCTTCCTGCGGAGTCGCGCACATCATGAGCAACACGCCAGCCAATACCTGGACCGATCGCATACGCACACTCACCGTCGCCGCGAGCCTGACGCTCGCCATGGCGTGCGGAGGGGACAGCACCGGACCCGCACAGGGACCGCCGTCGCTCACCGTCGTGAACGGCGTTCCGCACCCGACGGGTCTGGTCGGCATGACCGTGGCCATCGAAGGGGTGAACCTCGGCATCGCGTCGGAAGGCAAGGTGTTCTTCACGCCCACCGGCGGTACGCCGATCCAGGCGACTATCGGGAGCGCGGCCAACGACTGGACGAGTGCGGTCGTCGTCACCACCGTGCCGGCCGGCATCACGGGCGACGCGAAGATCACGGTGCAAACGAAGGTGGGTACGAGCAACGCCGTGCCCTTCTCGCTCGTCTCGAGCGCGGCGTTCAGCCCGAGCACCATCCTCTGGAAGCGCACGACGGATCTTCCGGTGGCGCTCCAGGGTCTGGGCGCGGCCTACGTTCCCGTGACGACCGGCACGACGCGCCCGAGCTTCGTGTTCACGGTGGGCGGCGCTGATGCCACCAACACGGCCGTCGGCACGGTGTACCGCGCGCAGGTGCAGTCGACCGGCGCGCTCGGCGCATGGACGACGATGACTGCGTTGCCCGCCGCGCGAGCCTACCACACGGTCGTTGCGGCCACCGCGTACACTGCGCCGTTGGATACGACGACGTCGGCGGGCTACGTCTTCGCCATCGGTGGCGTGGACGCGACCGGCCAGGTGGTGAACACGGTCTACGTGTCGAAGGTGGCGCTGGACGGCAGTGCCGGCGCATGGCAGACGACCACCGCGCTTCCGGCCGCGCTCCGCTCGGCGGCGGGCGCGGTGTTCCGCGGTTACGTCTACCTGGTGGGCGGTGTCGGCGCTACCAATGCACCCGTCGCGACGACGTATCGCGCATTGGTGAAGGCCGATGGCACACTCGGCGCCTGGGAAACGATGGCAGCGCTCCCGCAGGCGGCGGGGCACCTCTCGCTGGCGCAGTTCGGGCCGTACCTGTACGCCGTGGGCGGCGACGCGGGGACGACAACCGCCGTGCTCAATACGTCGACGGGCACGGAGACGGCGAACGTGTACGGCGCCACGATCAACCTGCGCGACGGATCGCTCACATCGGCCGGCTGGTCGACGCTCACGGCGATGAACAAGGCGCGAAGCAAGCACTCCACTCTCGCAGCAGGGGGCGCGCTGCTCTCGACGTCAGGTGTGTATAGCGGCGCCGCGGGTTCGAGCGAGAACAGCTACGCGACGCTCACGTCCAGCGGCACGCTGGGCAGCTGGCAGGGCGCCACCGGCACGAACACCATCGCGGCGGTGACGGGCTACTCGCTCTATAATGAAGCGGCGCTGTCGTTCGCGGATGCCACGGGCGTCGGACACGTCATCGTGATCGGCGGAGCCGACCGGGCGGTGGCGGGCAAAGCGTCGGCGGCGGTGATCTACTACTGACTGCCGTGAACCGTAACTGGTGAACGAAACACGAGGAACGGCTCTCGAGGCTTCTACCGCCGATAGGTAGTGGGCCGTGTGCATGGAGCTTGAAGCGGTGGGCGTTGAGCGGTGAGGAGCATGACCCTCATCGCCCAGTGCCCACCGCTTCCCGCTGCATGCTCATGGCTCTCCTCCTGTCGGTGCTGTACGATCACCAGTGAAATCGTGCTGGCTGGCGGGGTGCGCTGCGCCCACATTGGGCGAGGCGAGGCGGCATGAACAATCGGGCGGCGCGCCGGGGCATTCCACATGATCAAGGCGAGGCAGGCGATGCTGATGTCGGCGACACAGGTGACAGCGCGAATCTTCGGTGCTGTGGCAATGCTTGCGCTCGCGGCATGCGCGCCAGCGACGAGCCTCGAGCGGGTTGCTGCGCCGCGCGAAGGCGTCGTCTCGACGGCCGATGGTGCACGCCTCTACTATCGGGTCGTGGGCGCGGGGCGTGACACGCTGATCGCGATTCATGGCGGACCCGGTGTCGACCTCGAGAGCATCGCGGGGGACTTCCAGCCGCTCGCCGCTCGGCACGTCGTGATCTTCTACGATCAGCGCGGCACGGGTCGTTCAACACTGCCGCGCGACACGACGACGCTGAACGCCGCGCAGCAGGTGTTGGATCTGGACGCGGTGCGGCGGCACTTCGGGCTAACGCAGGTCACCCTCGTTGCCCACTCCTACGGTCCGTTGCTCGCCGCATCGTACGCCATCGCGCACCCCGACGTCGTGCGCCGGATGGTGTTCTTCGGGCCGGTGCCTCCGCGCCGCGGCGATTTCTGGACGCGATTCGGATACAGCATGCTCACACGACTCGACACGGCACAGCGCGCGGCGCTCAGTAGTATCAACAAGCGATTCAGTGACCCCTCAGCCGATGCGCGTACGGCCTGCCGAGACTACTGGGCGATCGCGATGCGGCCGCGCCTCGCCGAGCCGGATCGTACGCTTCCGCTCATCAGGTCGGACCTCTGCGCGAGCGATGCGGCGGGCATACGCTACGGGCTCACGACGACCAATCGTGTCGTGATGGCGTCGTACGGCGACTGGGATCTGCGACCCGCACTTGCGACGGTCACCGCACCGACGCTAATCGTGCATGGGGAAGAAGAATCCATTCCGATGGAGCTGGTACAGGAGTGGACGACGGCGCTTCCGCACGCCACCCTGCTGCGCGTGCCGCGCGCGGCGCACTTCACGTATGCCGAGCGGCCAGAGCTCGTGTGGCCGGCGGTGGAGCGATTCCTGGCTTCCAATCCGTAACGCGGGCGGACGCACACGCGCGCCTGCATCACCCGACACGATGATGAATCGACGACAGTTCAGCGCAGCGCTGATCGGTGCCGCCGCGACAGCGGCGCTTCCCCGTGATCTGTTCGCCGCGCTGCGCGTGGAGGTACCGCGCGTGAACGGCGGGCGTCTCAACGCACATCTCACCGATCTGTCGAGGTTCGGACGCAACGCGGTGGGCGGCGTATCGCGCGTGGCATACAGCGATGCCGACCGGGAAGCGCGCGCCTACGTGATGGAGCTCATGCGCGCCGCCAAGCTGGAACCGACGATCGACGCCGCCGGAAACATCATCGGTCGGCGAGCGGGGAGTGATCCATCGCTGCACCCGATGCTGGTGGGCTCGCACATCGACTCGGTGCCGGAAGGTGGCAACTTCGACGGGCAGGTGGGCAGCATGGGCGCGATCGAGGTGGCGCAGACGCTGTCGGAACACAGCATCGTCACACGGCATCCGCTGGAAGTGGTGATCTGGCAGAACGAAGAAGGTGGCCTGTACGGAAGCCGATCCGTGAGCGGCGACGTGAATCCGCGTGAGCTCACCAACGTGAGCCGCAGTGGGAAGACGATCGCCGAGGGCATCGCCTTCATCGGCGGCGACGTGACGAGGCTGGCGGAGGTGCGGCGCATGCCGGGATCGATCGCCGGCTATCTCGAGCTGCACATCGAGCAGGGCGGCACGCTCGCGCGCGATGGCGTGAACATCGGCGTCGTGGACGGCATTGTGGGGATCAATCAGTGGGAGGTCACCGTCACTGGCTTCAGCAATCACGCCGGCACGACGGCGATGAACGCCCGGCGTGACGCCCTGCTGGCTGCGGCGCGCTTCGTGGAGCTGGTGAACCGGACCGTGCGCGCCATTCCTGGCCGGCAGGTGGGGACGGTGGGCCGCATTCAGGCGTTCCCGGGTGCGCCGAACGTGGTGCCGGGCAAGGTCGTCTGCACGCTCGAGCTGCGCGATCTCGACGCGAAGAAGATCATGATGGTCTACCGACGAATCGTGGCCGGCGCGGAGAAGATCGCGCGCGACACCGGGACCTCGTTCGTGTACCAGGAAATCCACGTCGACATTCCCGCGGTCACGGACCCGCGGTTCCGTGCCGTCATCGCCCGCAGCGCAAAAGAGCTGCAGCTCACGACGCGCCAACTGCCGAGCGGCGCCGGGCACGACGCGCAGGCGATGGCGCGGATCGGCCCGACCGGGATGATCTTCGTGCCATCACAGGATGGCATCAGCCACTCCCCGCGGGAGCTGAGCACGGCCGGTGACATCACCAACGGAGCGAACGTGCTGCTGCGAAGTCTGCTGGCCCTGGACTCGCAACTGGGGTGATGCGACGCTGATGCGGGCGGGACGGCCCGCGTGGGTGACGGCGATGATGGCGGCGCAACTTCAGCAACTTCAGCAACGCACGCGCCCGTGAGCTACGTTCGACACTTCCGAACAGGGTCCGACATGCCATCACACATCGCATTCCGCGTCGTCCTCTGCGGCGCGTGCGTCGTCCTGCCACTTCGGGCGAGCGCCCAGACGCCGACTGTTCACCGGTTGCCGGCGACGCCATCCACCGTGGCGTACGGCTATTACTGGTCGGAAGCGAAGCCGGCGCTTCGCATTCGCTCGGGCGACATCGTGAACGTGGAGACGATGCTCACCAACACGCCCGCGGGCCTGGAGCGCATCGGTGTGCGGCCACAGGATGTGCCGCAGAACCTGCGCGATATCGTCGAGCAGGACACGGGCTCGCTCAAGGGGCCGGGCGGCCACATCCTCACTGGTCCCATCTACGTGGAGGAGGCCGACTCGGGAGACGTGCTCGAGGTGCGCATTCAGCGCATCACCCTGCCCATCGCCTATGGCTACAACGGATGCAGCGGTTTCGTGCGCGAGCTCTGCGGCGACCAGCGCGTGAGCACGCTGATCCAAATGGACCGCAAGCGGATGACAGCCGAAATCGCGCCGGGCATCGTCGTGCCGCTACGGCCCTTTTTCGGATCCATCGGTGTCGCGCCGGCTGCGGCGCTGGGTCGCGTGAGCAGCAATCCGCCCAGCCGCCACGCCGGCAATCTCGACAACAAGGAGCTCGTGGCCGGGACGACGCTGTACATCCCGGTGTTCGTGAAGGGCGCGTTGCTGGAGCTGGGAGACGGACACGCGGTGCAGGGGGATGGAGAGGTGGACCAGACCGGACTCGAGACCAACCTCGAGGGACGGATCCGGGTCATCGTCCGCAAGGACATGAAACTGGAGTGGCCGCGTGCCGAGACGCCGACGCACTGGATCACGATGGGCACGGACACGTCGCTCGTGGTGGCGACACGCACAGCGGTGAAGGAGATGGTGAAGTTTCTTCAGGAGAAGGCAGGCATCACGCAGGTGCAGGCGTACCAGGCGGCGTCGATGTCGGCGGACCTGCGCATCACTCAGCTCGTGGACGGCAATGTCGGCGTGCACATGATGATCGCCAAGCGCTACTTCACGAAGCGATGACACAGTGGGAGACGTCCATGACTGATGCGGAGCAGGCCGAGTCACGGGAATCGCCGATGTCGCGGCGCCGCGCGCTGGGTGTCGCGGCAGGGTTCGTCGGTGGGGCGGTATTGACTGGCACGACGCTCGACGCCATGACGCAGGCACCGACGACGAAAGTGTCCGGCACGGCGTCGGCGGGTGCCGCGGTTGCGCCAGCGCCTGCTGCACCGCTCCCGGTTGCGCCGCCCGATGCATCGATGATCCCGGGCATCGCATCGGGACCGCTGAGCACGCGCTCGCCGTTCGAGATGCCCGCGCTCACGCCAGTGGGCATCACCACGGGCTCGTCGCTCACGCCGTTGCAGCACATCGCGGGGACGATCACGCCGTCGGACCTGCACTTCCAGCGGCACCACAACGGGATCGCTGTCATCGATCCGCACCGATACGCCCTCACTGTGCACGGCCTGGTCGATCGTCCGCTCGTCTTCTCGCTCGAACAGCTCAAGCGCTTTCCCGCCACGACTCGCACCTGCTTCGTGGAGTGCTCGGGCAACGGTCGCTCGGCGTTCCGCGCGCCGAAGCGGGAGATGACGCCGCAGCAGGTCGACGGCCTCACGAGCAACTCCGAATGGACTGGCGTTCCGGTCGCTGCACTGCTCAAGGAGGCGGGTGTGCAGCGCGGTGCGACGTGGGTGCTCGCGGAGGGAGGCGACGCCGCGCGCCTGTCGCGCAGCGTGCCGATGGACAAGATGCTCGATGATGCATTCATCGCGTACGCGCAGAATGGCGAGCCGCTCCGCATGCCAAACGGTTATCCGGCGCGACTGCTCCTGCCAGGGTACGAGGGCAACATGTGCGTGAAGTGGATCCGTCGGCTCGAGGCGATCGATCAGCCAAACATGTCGCGCGACGAGACGGCGAAGTACACCGATCCGCTCGCGAACGGGACGGCCCGCCAGTTCAGCTTCACGATGGACGCGAAGTCGATCATCACAGCGCCGGCATATCCCACGCGCCTGACCGGACCCGGATGGTGGCCCGTCACCGGCCTGGCGTGGACGGGCCGCGGCCGGATCGAACGCGTGGATGTGAGCACGGATGGCGGTCGCACGTGGACGGAAGCCGAGCTGTCGAACCCCGTGCTGTCGCGCGCGCACACGCGATTCGAGCACATGTGGAAATGGGACGGACGTCCTGCGCAGCTGATGAGTCGTGCGATCGACGAGACCGGATACGTACAGCCCACACTGAAGACATATCGCGACACGAGGGGCGCCGGCACGGACTATCACTTCAACGCCATCCGTACCTGGCTCGTGGAGCAGGACGGCAGCGTGTACTTCGGAGGCTGAACGATGCGCACGACATGGGCAGGTGTGGTGCTCGTCGGGAGCGTGGCGATCGCGGGCTGTCGCATCGAGAGCAAGGAGGAGTTTGCGGGCGTGCCCGGGGCAGCGCGCGCCACGCAGGTGCCTGATCGCCTCGAGCTGGGAGACGCCGCGACGCCGACGGGCATGGCGTCCATCGACATCGACGCGAATCCCGCGGGCGCAGGATTGCCGGCTGGCGAAGGCACGCACGCGCAGGGCATACCGATCTATGCGCAGAAGTGCGCGTCATGTCATGGCGCGAAGGGTGAAGGACTGGCGACGTACCCCAAACTCGTCAGCGCCGACACGCTCGCCGGCTTTCCGTTCGGAAAGGATGCGAGCATTCCCAAGACGGTGGGCAACTACTGGCCGTATGCGACGACGGTGTACGACTACGTGCATCGTACGATGCCGTTCACCGCTCCGGGCTCTTTGACGCCGAACGAGACGTACGCGCTCGTCGCGTGGCTGCTGGCGGAGAATCGCATCGTGCCAGTGACCGCTGTCATGAGTGCAAGCACGCTGCCGAAAGTGCAGATGCCAGCGCGCCGGTACTTCGTGATCGACGATCGTACGGGGGGGCAGCCGTTCCGCTGA
>JBDSSY010000110.1:0-4966 GCA_039928585.1 Gemmatimonadaceae bacterium
GTTCAACACCGTGATCCGCCGCGAGAACGAGCGGTCGGTCATTGAATCACCGGGGTCCACTCCCGCGCTGCTAGACGGAGTTCCTGTCGCGGATACCGTTCCACTTTCCGAAGGCGCGCGCATCGAAATCGGGTCGGCGGTTCTCACCTATACGGAGAAGCGGCTTCCGATCGGGGTCTCAGTGGTCCAGCGCGCGCAGCACCGCGAACGATTGAGCGATCAGGTTGGCAACCGCCGCGACACGATCAAGAATCCGTTGATGAAGGGTCACGCCGAAGAGCCGGCGGGCGACCCGCAGCTGCGAATGAAAATCCTGATCGCAATCGCTGTGCTGGCGGTTGTGCTCTACCTCTTCGGCCGTTAGTCGGTCACCGGCTCGCTGAAGCGGGCGAGGACCATCGCCTCCAGCGCGTGCTTGAGCGGCTCGAGCTCGATCATTTCCAGCACGTCGGCGGCGAACGCATAAGTAAGGAGCGTTCTCGCTGCTTCCTTGCCGATCCCCCTGCTGTTCAGATAGAACATCGCGTTGTCGTCGAGCCGGCCGACCGTCGCGCCGTGCGTACACTTCACGTCGTCGGCGAAGATCTCGAGCTGCGGCTTCGTGTCGATCTTCGCGCGCTCGGACAGCAGCAGCGTGTTGTTCGTCTGCTTGCCGTCGGTCTTCTGGGCTTCCGGATGGACGTAGACCTTTCCGTTGAAGACGCCGTGCGACGCACCGTCGAGGATGCCCTTGTACAGCTCACGACTGTAGCAGTTGGGCTCCACGTGCTCGATGCGGGTCTGGTGATCGATCGTCTGCTCGTCGTCACCGAGGTACAGCCCGTTCAGCGTGGCACCGCACCCTTCGCCCCGCAGCTCCGTGTATGTGTTCGTGCGCGACAGCAGCGCGCCGATGGCGAAGCTGAACGACACGAGGTGACTGTCGCGCGCCTGGCGCACGTCGAGCGTGCCCACGTGGTAGGCCTGCGCCGACTCCCGCTGCAGCTTGAGGTGCGTGAGCGTCGCGCCCTCGGCGACCGTCGCCTCGGTAACGGTGTTCGTGAAGTACGCGCCGGCACCGCGCGCCACGTTGACGTAGCTCTCGATCACCGTCGCCTTCGCGAAACGATCCAGCACGATCAGGTTGCGGGGCTGGGTCACGCCGTCGACGGCACCCGCGTCGGATACGAAGAGGAGGTGGATGGGACGAGCGACCTCCACATCCTGCCGCACGTGCACCACGGCACCGTCATTGATGAAGGCGGTGTTGAGCGCCGTGAAGCTGTGCGCGTCGATCGAGGCGATGCGGCCCACGTGCTGCTCGAGCAGCACCGGCATCTCGTCGTACGCGCGCGCCAGTGACATGACGTCCACGCCATCGGGCAGGCTCGCCGTACTCGACAGCTCGGCATCGAACCGGCCGTTCACGAACACGAGCGTGTGCCAGTCGGTCGCGCCGAAGGTGAACGGCGACAGCTGCGCCGCGGTCACGCGTGCCGTGCCCGCGGTGAGCGGGAGAAATTCCCGTTCGGCGAGCGGCGCAACGGACGTGAAGTGCCAGTCCTCGTTCCGGGTGTCCGGAAACCCGAGCTGCTCGAACCGCGTGATGCCGGACAGGCGGAGCGAGCGTGCCCAGAGCGGGGCGGACGCTGCGCCGTTGCGAGAGAAGGTCTCGAACCCCCGAAGCCAGGAGTCGATCACGCGAGCGCCGGCTCGAGCAGCCAATCGTAGCCCTTCGCCTCCAGCTCCAGTGCCAGCTCCTTGCCGCCCGAGCGCACGATGCGGCCGTTGGCGAGCACGTGCACGTAATCGGGCACGATGTAGTTGAGCAGGCGCTGGTAATGGGTCACGACGATCGTCGCGTTGTTGGCGCGCTTGAGCGAGTTCACGCCGTTGGCCACGATACGCAGCGCGTCGATATCCAGCCCGGAATCCGTCTCGTCGAGAATGGCGAGTCGTGGCTCGAGCACCGCCATCTGGAGGATCTCGTTGCGCTTCTTCTCCCCGCCCGAGAAGCCCGTGTTCACGGAACGCGTCAGCATCGCGCCGTCCATCTCGACGAGCTTCATCTTCTCGTCCATCAGGTCCGCGAAGCTCATCGGATCGATCTCCTCCTCGCCGCGCGCCTTCCGGATTTCGTTGTACGCGGCGCGCAGGAAATACGCGTTGCTCACTCCGGGAATCTCCACCGGGTACTGGAACGCGAGGAAGACGCCGGCCTGCGCCCGCACTTCCGCATCCATGGCGAGCAGATCCTGACCGTCGTACGTGGCCGTCCCGCCGGTGACCGTGTACGCCGGATGACCGGCGAGCACCTGCGCGAGCGTGCTCTTTCCGGAACCGTTGGGACCCATGACCGCGTGAATCTCACCAGGCTTCACGCTGAGCGTGATGCCCTTGAGGATTTCCTTGTCGCTGACGGTGGCGCGAAGATCTCGTATCTCTAGCATTGGTGCCTATCAACCGTGAACCGTGAACCGTGAACCGTGAACCGTAACTGCGTGTGCCGTGACGGTTCACGGTTCACGGTATACGGTTCACACTTGCCTACCCGACCGATCCTTCCAGCGTGATCCCCAGCAGCTGCTGCGCCTCGAGCGCGAACTCCATCGGGAGCTCCTTGAACACTTCCTTGCAGAAGCCGCTCACGATCATGCTCACGGCCTGCTCGGCGCTGAGTCCGCGCTGCTTGAGGTAGAAGATCTGGTCCTCGCCGATCGTGCTCGTCGAGGCCTCGTGCTCCACCTGCGCGCTGTTGTTGCCGACTTCGATGTACGGAAAGGTGTGTGCGCCGCAGGCATTGCCCACGAGCATCGAATCGCACTGCGTGTAATTGCGTGCGCCCTCTGCCTTCGGCATCACCTTCACGAGCCCGCGATAGCTGTTCTGCCCGTGGCCGGCGGAGATGCCCTTGCTGACGATGTTCGACTTCGTGTTGCGGCCGATGTGGATCATCTTCGTGCCCGTGTCGGCCTGCTGGCGGTTGTTCACGACGGCGACGCTGTAGAACTCACCGGTCGAGTTGTCGCCCTGCAGGATCACGCTGGGATACTTCCAGGTGATCGCCGAACCCGTCTCGACCTGGGTCCATGAGATCTTCGAGTTGGCACCCGCGCACTTGCCCCGCTTGGTGACGAAGTTGAAGATCCCGCCTTTCCCTTCCTTGTCGCCGGCGTACCAGTTCTGCACGGTGGAGTACTTGATCGTCGCATCCTTCAGCGCCACGAGCTCAACGACGGCCGCGTGGAGCTGCGTCGTCGAGCGCTTGGGCGCCGTGCAGCCCTCGAGGTAGCTGACGTACGAGCCTTCGTCGGCGATGATCAGCGTGCGCTCGAACTGACCCGTCCCTTCGGCGTTGATGCGGAAGTAGGTCGAGAGCTCCATCGGGCAGCGGACACCCTTGGGGACGTACACGAACGAGCCGTCGCTGAACACCGCCGCATTGAGCGCGGCGAAGAAGTTGTCGGAGTGGGGGACCACCGATCCGAGGTATTTCTGCACCAGCTCGGGGTGCTCCTTCACCGCCTCGCCGAGCGAGCAGAAGATGATGCCAAGCTCGGCAAGCTCGGCTTTCATCGTGGTGCCGACGCTCACCGAGTCGAAGATGGCGTCCACGGCCACACCCGAGAGGAACTTCTGCTCATTGAGCGGAATGCCGAGCTTCGCGTAGGTGCGCAGGAGCTCGGGGTCGACCTCGTCGAGCGACTGCAATGGCGTCACCGACCTGGGCGCCGAGTAGTACGACTGCGCCTGGTAGTCGATGGGCGTGTACGAGACGTTCGGCCAGTGCGGCTCCTTCATCGTGAGCCAGCGCTTGTAGGCCTTGAGCCGCCAATCCAGCAACCAGGCGGGCTCGCCCTTCTTGGCGGAGATGACGCGAATGACAGCGTCGCTCAGTCCCGGTGGAATCGTGTCGGTGTCGACGTCGGTGACGAAGCCGTACTGATACTCCCGATTGACGAGCGTTTCGATGGACGAACTCATGACCGCTGATCTCCGAACCGGAAAACCTGGCATCGCGATGGCAGCCTGAATGGGCTGCGGCGATATCGGAGTAAAGTAGTCGGTATTACCCCCATAGTCAACGCGGGCGGAGTCGACCTAACATGATTCATGACATAAAGTTAGGCCTATTGGGCCTTCAGCAATCGAGTGGTCCCTGGTGCAGCGAGCGAAGTGGCGGTCATCCTCTGCGACCCTCTGCCGGTCGTCGCTGGCTCCCTACTGCTGCGCACATCATCTTGCATCTGCAGCGAACATCGTTCAGCAGAGAGCTTGCATGATTCCGAAACCAACCTCGAGAGCGGTCGGACAGCAGTACGGCTGGGGCGACGGGTGCCAGGGATGGCACCTGGTGCGCGCCCAGAATCTGGGTGTGATCGAGGAGCAGATGCCGCCCGGCACGCGCGAGCAGCGCCATTGGCACGCTCGCGCCCGCCAGTTTTTCTACGTGCTGTCGGGGACGCTCACACTCGAAGTCGAAGGCGTGACTCACATACTGGCGGCGCGCTCCGGGATCGAGCTTCCTCCGGGTACGGCGCATCAGGCGAGCAACGACACGAAGACCGCAGTCGAGTTTCTGGTGATCTCCGAGCCGCCGACCTACGGCGACCGTCACGAGACCGACGCGATGCCGGAGTGACTCACTTCCCCACGTTCCGCGCGTCGCGCTACGTCCAGCCACTTCGGGAGGGCGGCTCGCTTCCCGCGGTGGTGGACACCGACGAAGCAGGCCTGTTCGTCGTGAAGTTTCGCGGAGCGGGGCAGGGCACGAAGGTGCTCGCCGCAGAACTGATCGTCGGGGCCCTCGCCATGCGGCTCGGCCTGCCGACACCCGAGCTTGCGATCATCGACGTGTCATCGCGATTCGGACGCAGCGAGCCCGATCCCGAGATCCAGGATCTCCTGCGCAAGAGTCACGGACTGAACGTCGGCATCCGATACCTGGATGGCGCGTTCAACTTCGAGCTGTCGGCTGCGGGCTCGC
>JBDSSY010000111.1:0-3681 GCA_039928585.1 Gemmatimonadaceae bacterium
TGAGGATTTTCAGCCGCGCCCGCTCGGCGGCAACACTGTCGCGGAGATGAACGCCGAGCTCCGCTTCCCCCTCTGGAACCAGTTATCCGGGGCGGTCTTCGTGGACGCGGGCGTGGTGACGCAGAACATCGATCGATCGCTCCCCGGCAATCGCGCGGCCATCACGCCGGGGTTCGGGGTGCGCTATCGCTCACCGGTCGGACCGATCCGGGTCGACATCGGTATCAATCCAGGACGGGCCGAGCGCCTTCCGGTGATCTCCGAGGAGATCGTGAACGGCGAGCGCCGGCTGGTGCGGCTCGACACACGCAGGGAGTACGCCGTATCGCGCGGCGGATTCATGGGCGTGCTCGACCGCATGGTTCTCCATCTCTCCATAGGCGAAGCGTTCTAGTGACAGCTCGCGGTACCGCTGGCCCTGTGTCGCAGTGAGAAGAAAGCACGCGGGAATCGCGGGGCTCGTCGTCGCGGGCGCCGTCGTGCTGGCGGCCGTGGGCCTCCTGGTGCTCACACAAACCGACACGGGCCGCAACTTCGTGCGCGACCGGGTCGTCGGCGTCCTCACGAGGAATTCGCGAGGCATCATCAAGATCGGCGAGGTGCGCGGCAACCTGCTGCGCGACGTCACGCTGATCGACGTGTCGATCACGGACAGCAGCGGCGCCCCTCTCATCGTCGCTGACACGATCTTTACCGCATACGGGATGAAAGCGCTGCTGGGCAAGCGCATCCAGCTGTCCGGGCTGCGCATCGTCAACGCGCGTGTAGTGGTCGAAAAGCTGCCGGGCCAGCGCTGGAACTACGACCGGATTTTTCCGCGTGATACGATGCCGCGGACGGGGCCGCGCGAGCCGGGCTGGGGAACCTGGATCGGATTTACGGATGTCACTCTCGTGAACGTCGACCTGACCACCCGTGTGCCGTGGACGCCGGGTGGGGGCGAAGGCAACGCCGACCGCGAGATCACGCAGGCGCTCGCCGGCGAGGGACGCGTGCGCATCATCCGCGTACCCGGCGGATACCAGAACGTCGCGGAATACCAGGACATCCACGCGAAGTTGCCTCTCGTGCGGCTCAACGATCCCGACTTTCGGGTCGCACTGGTCGACATTGCGGCCGCGCGACTCCACGCGATGCCCTTCAATCCGCCCACGCTTCTCGTCCGGGCATTCGCCGGCAGGATCAACTTCAACAAGGACTCGGTGTGGTGGGCGGACGCGCGTACCGAGCTCAGCGCATCGCGCGCCGTGGCGTCGGGACGATATCGGATGAAAGGTGCCGATCTCCGCCTCCGCCTGCGCGCGAGCGCCTTCTCGCCTGCCGACGTTCGCTGGGTGCTCCCGCAGCTCCCGGAGAAGGGGAGCGGATCGCTCGACTTCGCGATGGACTGGGAGGGTGACAGCGCGATGTATCTCGCCGAGAACGCGGATATCCGCCTCGGCGACGCGCATCTCGTCGGTAAGATCGGGGTAACGGATACCGACACGCTGGCATTCCATGCCGCTGATCTCAGATTCACGGGAGTCAGCACCGCGCTCCTCGAGCAGGTGCTCGGCGCGTCATGGCCGCCGCGCCCGGGTGTGCTCTCCGGAAACGCGCGGTTTGACGGCGGCTTCAATGCGATGATGGTGGACGGCGATGTGACGTTTGTAGGCGTAGGAACCGGCCGTAATCGCGTGGTGGCGAAAGGAGAGCTCGGCGTCGGCGACTATTTCCGCGCGCGCAATCTGCGGCTTCGCCTGATGCCGGTAACGGCCGAGTTTGCCCGCATCATCATCGAGGACATTCCGTTCGACGGAACGTTCACGGGCAATGCCGTCCTCAACGGCTCAACGGGCTCCACGCTCGTCGCGACCGGTGACGTGACCCACGTCGAGGCCGGCAACCGCTCGCGCGGAATTGGCCGTGTCTCCGTGCGGCCCGGGGCGACCACGTGGCTCGATGTGGACGCGCGGTTCGCTCCTCTCGCCCTCGCCACTGCCGGGCAGTTCGCGCCCTCGCTCGGGCTCCGCGGATTCGTCACCGGCCCGGTACGGTTCACGGGGACGTTACGGGACTTTGCCGTGAACACCAATCTCGCGGCGTCCGGCGGCGGAAACATTGCCATCAACGGGCGAGTTGATCTCGAGGGGCGTGCTACCGCTTACGACATGCGCGTGAATGCGGCGCTGTTCAACGCCAGTGCCGTGTCGCGCCGCGCGCCGCGGACCCAGCTGACGGCCACCGGACACATGGTGGGAACGGGCACGAATCCCGAGACGATGCGCGGCAACCTGGTCGCCGACGTAAAGACATCGATGTGGGATACGCTGGGCCTCGATTCCGCGAAGATCCGCGTGGCATTCGCCGATGGCCTCGCCCGCTTCGATACGTTGACCGTCAGCGTGCCGCAGGGCCAGCTCGACGCGGAGGGAACCTTCGGCCTCAGCGAGCAGCGCCAGGGCGAGCTGCGTTATTCCGTCGTCATAGACACGCTGTCCGCGCTGGCGGGCGTGATCGGCACGGACACTGGAATCGTCGCGCCGCGGCCCCGCATCCTGTCGTCGCGCGTCGCGCAGGCGAGAGCCGACTCTTTCAGAGTCGCGCGAGCGACCGAGGTCGAGCGCGCCGCTACAGGTCGGGGCATGCCCGCGATGACGATCGACACGCCGCGGGTGATTTCGCGCGGCCTGCTGGCGGGGTCGCTTCGCGCGCAGGGCGTCGCAACCGGCAACATCAAGAACTTCGGGCTGCGAGGCACCGCGACAGGCACGAACATCGTGGCACGCGGGCAGAGCGTGGGCCGCCTCGTGGCCGACTACGACTGGACCGGCGGCCGCACTCCCGCCTCGCGCCTGACGGTCGACGCACGGCTTGCCGACGCGCGACTCGCAGGGTTCGATCTCGACAGCGTCGATGCGCGGATCAGCTACCAGAAACCGGGCGGCACCGCGGAGATATCGATACATCAGGACGATGACACGCGGTACGGCCTCGCCGCGCAGTACCGGCTGCATGCCGACCATCGCGAGCTCCACCTCGACAATATGAGGCTGCAGTTCGACACCACGCTGTGGACCAGCACCCGCCCGTCCGACATCGAATGGGGGGCGCGCGGGATCACGGTCAGCACGCTCGAGCTGACGAACCCGTCCGGCGGCCGCATCTTCGTGAACGGTCTCATCCCGCGTGAGGGGAACGCGAACCTGCATCTCGCGGTGGAGCGGTTCGAGATCGCCGACATCGCGTCATTGTTGCAGAGCGATATCGACGCGCGCGGGCTGCTTTCGTTTGACGTGAACGCGACCGGCACGCTGGCAGACCCGCGCTTAAAGGGAGCGTTCGGAGCGACGAACTTCGTGTACAATGACACTAGTCTTCCCGAGGTGCACGGGACCGTCGACTACGCGAACGCGACGCTCGCCGGGCGTGCCGACGCGACGCTGGCCAACGGCCGGTCGGTCATCGTAGCCGAGGGAACGGTGCCCGTGAATCTCGCACTATCGGGCGTCACCGGGTCGCGAATTCCGAGGGACCGGCAGATCGCTCTCCGTGTCTCCGCCGACAGCTTCCCGGTCGAGATCCTGCCACAGCTGAACAGCTACGTCTCCAACGTGCGAGGCCGCACGAGCGGCAACGTAACGATCGGTGGAACGCTCAGCGCGCCGGCGCTATCGGGGAACGTCGCGATACACAACGGCA
>JBDSSY010000112.1:0-8263 GCA_039928585.1 Gemmatimonadaceae bacterium
TCGCGATTCGGACGCAGCGAGCCCGATCCCGAGATCCAGGATCTCCTGCGCAAGAGTCACGGACTGAACGTCGGCATCCGATACCTGGATGGCGCGTTCAACTTCGAGCTGTCGGCTGCGGGCTCGCTGGTGACGCCGGATCTAGCCGCGCGGGTGGTCTGGCTCGATGCATTCACGACCAATCCGGACCGGACGGCGCGCAATCCGAACCTGCTGGTGTGGCAGCGACGCCCGTGGCTGATCGATCACGGCGCCGCGCTCTACGCGCACCACGACTGGGCGTCAGTCGACGAGCAGCGCACGCGTACAGGCTTTTCGCTCATCCGGTCGCACGTGCTGCTTCCGCACAGCGGTGATCTCGCGAAGGCCGATCGCGAATGCGCCGAACGGCTGCAGGGCGATGTCGTGCGCGAGGTGCTCGCTGCCGTCCCCGACTCGCTGCTCGTCGATCCCGCGGCAGGCGCCGGCGATTTCGCGACCGCGTCGGAGGCGCGCGCGCGGTACGAGCGCTACCTCGTCACCCGGCTTGCCGCGCCCCGCGCCTTCCTGGCCGAGGCGATTGCGGCGCAGGAACAGGTGCGGCTCGAGCCTCCCCTTCACCTGAAGGCGCGGCGATGAGCGGGCCGTCGTTGCACGCGTACGACTTCGCGGTGCTGCGCGTGGTTCCGCGTGTCCACCTGGGTGCGTTCGTGAACGTGGGCGTCGTGCTGCATGCGCGGTCTGCGGAGTTCCTCGCCCTTCGGGTCCTGACGGACGAGGCGGCGCTGCATGCTCGACTTCCAGGGATGGATGCAGATCTGCTGGCCCGGTACCTTCGCGCCAGCGAGGCGATCTGCGCCGGCGACGCGAATGCTGGTCCCGTGGCGCTGGCGCCGCCGTCGGAGCGGTTCCACTGGCTCACCGCTCCGCGCTCGGACGTGCTGCAGAGCTCACCCGTGCACGAGGGTATGTGCGCCGACCTGCAATTCGAATTGGAGCGGCTGTACGGGATCTATGTGGAACTCGCGAATGGTTGACGCGTGCCGGTGCACGCTGTTCAAGTACCACGGGCGACGTCGGAGCGTGACTCTTGCGACACCTTAGGATACGTTTCGTCAGTCCCCAGACCCTGGAGCGAGATGAACGAAGCACAGCTCAAGGCGCTGCTGCGCAAGACCCAGGCGGCTGCCGCGGCGGCCAAGCCGAAGAAGAATCGTACGTACGACGCCACGCTGGACGCGACGCGGCCTCCCAAGACCGAGGCGGGTGAGGCCGCCGACGCCGATGCGGCCGATCTGTTCGCGCAGATGAAGAAGCGCGAGTTCTGACGCGCCGATCCTCCGCCGGATGACCACCACTCCCGCCACACGCGCTGGGCTGGGCGGGCTTCCGGTCGTGACAGTGCGTGCGGCCGATGGGTCCGCGGCGGATGTCTACCTGCACGGTGCACACGTCACGTCGTGGCGCCCCGCGCCGGGACTGGACGACCGCTTGTTCCTCAGTGCTCGTTCCGAGTTCCGTGCGGGCGCGGCGATTCGCGGTGGGATACCCGTGATATTTCCGCAGTTCGCTGCCGAGGGTCCGCTGCCTCGACATGGCTTCGCACGAACTGTCACGTGGGAGCTGACGGGCGTGCGGCACGCGGACGACGGGGACGCGATCGCGACGCTCGCGCTCAGCGATTCGGAGGAAACACGCGCGATCTGGCCTGCGGCATTCCGCGCGTCGCTCGTCGTGCGCGTCGGGGGCCCGCGCCTCGTCGTGGCGCTCACGGTGGAGAACGTCGGTGCCTCACCCTTTTCGTTCACGTGCGCGTTGCACACGTACCTGCGCGTGGTCGACGCTGCGCAGACCGAAGTTACCGGACTTCGGGGCACGCAGTATCGGGATGCCGCGGACCGCGGAGTGCTTCGCGTGGATGACGCTGCGGAAATTCGCGTGACGGACGAGTTCGACCGGGTGTACGTGGGAGCGCCTCGTGCGGTGGTGCTGCGGGAGCGGGAGCGCTCGCTCGGTATCGCGACCGATCAGTTTCCCGACGTCGTGATCTGGAATCCGGGGCCCGCACGTGCGGCGGCGCTGACGGACATGGAGCCGCACGGCGAACGCACCATGCTCTGCGTGGAGGCAGCGGCCGTGCAGCAGCCGATCACGCTTCAACCGCACGAGCGGTGGCACGGCTCGCAGACGCTCGACGCGTCAGCTCCACACGTATCGACTTCGCCGGAGGACGGTACATGAGCAATGAGCATCAACTGCCTGACGCGGTGGCGGGTCGGGAAGCGCTCGCATTGCAGCTGCGCGAACTCGAGGCGTTCGTGGCGACGTCGGAAGGCAACGGCGAGGCATTGCCGCCCGCCGCAGTCGCGATGATCGAGCGGTTGCGCGAGATCGTTCGCGCGCTGGATGGACTGACGTCGAGCATCGATACCAGATGACGGCGTCAGCGCACGCAGCGTTCAGCCGGACCACGTCGACGTCGCGATGGATGCTTGCCGCGATCTTCATCGGCGCGGGCATCCTGCATCTGCTGCGACCCGGCATGTTCGTGACGATGGTCCCGCCATGGCTGCCCGCTCCCGCGCTGCTCGTGATGCTGAGCGGAGTGTTCGAGGTGATGGGAGGCGTCGGCATCCTCGTTCCGCTGACGCGCGTCGTTGCCGGCTGGGGACTGATCGCGCTGCTCGTGGCGGTGCTGCCAGCGAACGTGCACATGCTCGTCCAGGCGCGCGCGGCCGGAGCGTCGCTGCTCTGGCAGCTGGCGCTACTGATCCGGGTACCGCTTCAACTGGTGTTGATCTGGTGGGTGCATCGCGCAACGGTGCGCGCCTCGGCGTGACGGTGCCGTTCGTCGTGCAGGAGGCGAGCGACGCGGCTGACGTCGACGAAGTTCGACGCCTCGTGCTCGAACACGCGCTCGTCCGTGCGTCGACTCCGGGGATCGAGTACATGCGCGCGGATGCGCGGGCCCTTCCGGGTCCATACGTCGCGCCGAACGGCGGACTGTGGCTCGCGCGCGCAACCGCGGACGGCGTCGGCGTGGGATGCGTGGCCCTTCGTCCCCTGACGGCGTCGATGGCCGAGGTGAAGCGCATGTATGTGGATCCGGGGTGGCGCGGTCACGGCATCGGACGCGCGCTTCTCGAGGTCCTGATCGGCAAGGCACGCGCGTGCGAATACGGCACGCTGCGCCTGGGCACGCTGGACGACATGACGGCCGCGCAGTCGCTGTATCGATCGCTGGGTTTCGCACCCATCGAGCGATACCGGCCCGACGAGATGATCGACACGAGATTCTACGAGCTCTCGCTGTAACGCTCGCTCACTCCGCCGCCAGCTCGCGGATCGCGTCGCGCAGCAGCGTGGCGGCCATCGTCACCTTGTAGCCGTTCTTCGACAACGGGTCCGCATCGAGCAGCGCGCGCTCCGCAAGGCCGGCGATCGTCTCCTCATCGAGGCCGCCCGATGTGGCTTCCTCCTCCACCGACGTGTAAATGCGGTATGGACGCGGTGCCACTCCGCCGAGCACCAGTCGTACCTCTCCATCGACGCGCCGCACGGCGGCCAGACTCGCGAGCGCAAAATCCCACGCGTCGCGCTGCATCAGCTTCACGTAGCGCTGCAACCCGCCCGCGGCCGCGCCGGGCAGCCGGATGCCGATCACGAGTTCGCCATCCTCGAGCACGGTCTCCCGGTCGAGGCGTTCGCGCGGGAGCACGTAGAACTCGCTGGCGAGCACATCGCGCCGTCCATTCGTACTGGCGATCTCGATCGTCGCGTCGAGCGCCACCAGCGCGACCGCAGGATCGGACGGATGCACGATGAAGCACGGATCACCCTCGAGAATCGCGAGATACTGATTCTCGCCTTCGCGAGCGGGACATCCGCTACCGCCGTTCTTGAGGCAGGGAATGTTGCGGCGGAAGTACCAGCAGCGTGGGCGCTGGCACAGGTTCCCAGCGAGTGTGGCCATCTCGCGAATGGCTGGTGTGCCGACCTGCTCGCACGCACTGGCGAGCGCGGGAAAGCGGGATCGCACCAGATCGTGCGCCGCGATATCGGCCAGCCGCACCGACGCTCCGATGCGCAGTCCGCCATCCGCGACACTCGCGATGCCAAGCATTCCCTCGAGCGCACGGACGTCCACCACGGCGACCGGGCTCGCCAATTGCTCGGCAATCGTGACGAGAAGGTCGGTTCCGCCACCGATGGGAACGTGTCGAGGCTCGGCGATACGCGCGAGCGCATCGTCGAGCGTGATGGCGGGGTAATAGGTGAACGGGTGCACGCGCGGAGATTAGCGGCACGTGTACCGTGCAGCCAGAGGCCGCAGTTTCGACGATGTGGGAACGTGGGAGCGGCCGGGTGGATTCCGTACGCATGAGTGATCTCATCAGCCTGCGCGAGCGCCATCAGGCAGCGGACACGTTCGAGACGATGCTCGCCTCGGCGGAGAGCAACGTGGATCTGTGGTGGGCGGTCTGGCGGAAGGCTCGGGTGCCCGACGAATTCCTGCGTCGCGTGGCCGAGCTCGACGGGACGTGGCACCTGCTCGCGCTGAGTGAAGACTGGTGCGGCGACGCGGTGAACACGCTTCCCGTGATCGCGAAGCTGGCGGCGTTGTCGCCCAACCTGGATTTGCGGGTGCTGGCGCGCGACCACAATCTCGACCTGATGGACTCGCACCTCAGCGGTACGTCGCGCTCCATTCCCGTCGTCATGGTGCTCGACGAGTCGTATCGGGAACGAGCGTGGTGGGGATCCCGCCCGGCCGAGCTACAGGCCTGGGTGCTCTCGAGCGGTCACGCGCTGGAGAAGGAGGCGCGGTATCTCGAGGTGCGCCGGTGGTACGCGCGCGACGGCGGACGGACGACGCTGGAGGAAGTCGTCGCGACGCTGGAGCGCGCCGCGACGACCACTACATCGATGTCTACTGCTCGCTGACTGCCACCGTGCGGGCGCCGGCATTCGCCGGCGTCTCGATGACGAACACGACGCGCCGGTTGAGTTCCGCGCCGGCCATGTCGCGCTCGGCGCCGCGCGTGACGAGGCGTGATTCGCCGTAGCCGATCGTATTCACCAACGAGCCATCCACGCCGCGCGCCGCGATGAAGTCGCGCACCGCGTCAGCGCGACGCTGCGACAGCGCGAGGTTATAGCTCGGAGAACCGGCGGGATCCGTGAATCCTTCCACCGTGAGCTTCGCGCCGGGGTAATACCTCGTCACGACGCCGGCGAACCGCTCGAGTGCTGCGACGTCAGTGGTGCGCACGGACGCATTGTCGTACCCGAAATGCACTGGGAAGGCGAACTTGATGCCTTCCGTGACCTCGGTGATCTTCGCGCCGAACTCGGTGCGCAGCGCCGAGATATCCGTGCGGAGCGCCGCGAGCTCAACGCGCTGCGCCGCAAGGTCAGCCTGCTGGGCATTGTCGGCGGTCACACGCGCCGACCGCTCTTCTTCCAATCCGCGCCGCAGCGCGCCACGTGTGGCGCACGCGCTCAGGGACAGCATCGCGAGCATCCCTGCACCTGCCAGCCTGATCGACATCGACATCGCACTCCTCCGGTTGAGTATCAGGATTTCGCACGAAACGCGCTGCGAGATCCGTACCCAGACGACCGAAGCGAGCACGTCGCTAAAGCTTGTAACTAGATTAGCTGCAAGTGATTACGCGATCTTCCGGGCCTCATCCAGAAAAAGCATAAATGTGATTGTCATCACACGGCTAGTGTGATGACGGGCTGCCCGCCGCTTTCATGCGAACATCCGTGGGAGGCTTGAACGTCGTCTTGTGCACGTAGAAGGCGGTCAGTGCGCTCGCCAGAGCCAGCAGGCAAATGAACAGCGCGATACCCCAGCCTTCCTGCTTGAACGGCACGTGACGGCCGGCGGTAGGCGGAGTGGACGATTCGTGCATCGAAGTCTCCATTCGGGTCGTGACTGCGGGGTAAGGTAGCCGTGGCCCTCGCGCCGCGACAGCGTATTCGCTTCGCGCACCGCACCGCCGCGGAGCTACCAGCCGATGCCGTAGTCCTCCCCGTGGTTGCTCGCGCCACCCCACATCGTGCGATGCACGCGGTCGAACCAGATCGCGGTAATTGGACCCGACGTCCGCTCCTCGAACTCGAGCGTGTAGCCCATGCGACGGAGCGCCGAGCGTGTGTCCTCAGGTAGCGACGTCGCCACCACCATGCGTCCCGGACGTGCTTCATGCGCTCCGAACGACGAGCGCATCTGGAAGCTGTTGAGATTGGGAGCTTCCACGGCCTGCTGCACCGTCATCCCGAACTCGACGACGTTGAGGAAGAACTGGAGGAGATTCTGGTCCTGCGAGTCGCCGCCCTGCACGGCGAACGACAGGAAGGGAAGTCCGTCCTTCAACGCGAGCGTCGGGGTGAGCGTGACGCGGGGCCGCTTGCCTGGCTCGATGACGTTGAAGGGTCCGTCCTTCGCGACGGTGACGAAACTCTGCGCACGCTGGCTCAGCCCGATGCCGGTGCGACCGGCGATGACGGCGGGCACCCATCCGCCACTCGGCGTGATCGACACCACCCATCCTTCGGCATCGGCCGCCTCGATGGACGTCGTGCCGGCGTAGAACGATTCGGTGAAGGCCGAGTCCCGACTCGACGCATCCGACGATTCCGGCGCGGGTGGCGCGATCGGGATGACTCGATCCTGCTGACCGCTCTTCGGCTGGGAGTCCGCCGGCGCGAAGTCGCTCGTCTTCCAGTTCGCGAGCAGCGAGGCGAACGGATTGGTGCCGCCCTGGTAGGGATACGGATCCCCCGGCTTGATCGTCGCATCGTTGCGCGCCGGATCGATGAGCTTCGCCCGGTCGCGCGCGTATTCCTTGGACAACAATCCCTTCACCGGCTCCTCCGGCGGGAAGTAGGGATCGCCGTAGTAGAAGTCGCGATCGGCGAAGGCGAGACTCATCGCCTGATAGACGGTGTGCATGTAGGCCGGCGAGTTGTAGCCCATGCTCTTCAGGTCGACGGTCTCCAGGATGTTCAGCGCCTGGAGCATCGCCGGTCCCTGTTGCCAGAACGCGAGCTTGTACACGTCGATTCCCTTGTACGTGGTACGCACTGGTTCCTCGATGCGGACCCTGTAGTCGGCGAGGTCCTGCATCGTGAACAGCGCGCCATCTTCCCGAGCGCCGCGGACGAGCTCACGCGCGATGTCGCCGCGATAGAAGCGATCGTAGGCGGCGTAGATCGCCGCCTTCCGCGACTTGCCGCCGCGCCGCGCCTGGCGCTCCGCGTCAACGAGCTTGCGCCACGTCGTCGCGAGGTCCCGCTGGACGAAGAGTTCCCCGGGCTCGGGCGCTTCGCGCGCCGCGCCTGCGTGAGTGAGCATGATGGCCGGCGCGTACTTCCACTTCTTGATCCATGCCTTCTGTCGTTCGATCGTGTTCGCGAGCTGCGCTTCGATCGGGAAGCCGTCGGCCATGTCGATCGCCGGTGCGAGCACCTCGCCGAGCGAGAGCGTGCCGTACTCGGCGAGCATCGTCAGCAGTCCGCCGATGGTGCCGGGTGTGACGGCGGCGAGCGGACCGTACTCGGGCGGGTGCTTCAGGCCGCGGCTCGCGTAATACGCCGCGGTGGCACCCGATGGCGCGACACCGAGCGCGTTGATGCCGATCACCTTCTTCAGGCGCGGGTTGTAGATGAGCGCCTGCGTCTCTCCGCCGCACGAGAGCGTATCCCACATCGTGCACCCGGCGGCGAGCATCGCTGCGGCTGCGTCGACGGCATTCCCCCCTTTCGCGAAGATGAGCGATCCGGCGGTGGCCGACAGCGGCTTGCCGGTGATCGCCAGCCAGTGCTTCGCGTGGATCGGCGGTTTCGCCGTGGGGGCGCGGCGCGGATCGGGCGCTTGAATGGCGCGTGCCTGAGCGTAGACGGAGCAGGGTGTCGCAGCGAAGATGAGCGCGGCGAGCAGTCGACGAACGGTTGATGTTGACATGAGCGGAAAGATGCGCCGGTCGCCGGCGAGTCGCCATGTGTTGCCGAACATCGATCGGATATAGCGCGTTGGCGGGCTGCGAGCATCTTCCCGGCATGCATCTATTCTTCTGCTCGGCTTCGCGAAGGCGTGTGACGCCGGTTCTCGCGCTGATCAGCACGCTCGCGTTCGCTCCTGACATTCGTGCGCAAGGCGATCGACTCTCCGTGCCACTGGGGACACGAGTCCGCATTGTGGTTGGCGCGAACGAACCGTTCACCGGCAACGTATTGCGACTCACATCCGACACGTTGGCCGTGGCCACCGGTG
>JBDSSY010000113.1:0-4709 GCA_039928585.1 Gemmatimonadaceae bacterium
TACGACAAGGAGAAGCTCCAGGAGCGTCTGGCCAAGCTCGCCGGCGGTGTTGCGGTGATCAACGTCGGCGCTGCCACGGAAGCCGAGATGAAGGAGAAGAAGGCGCGCGTCGAGGATGCCCTCCACGCCACGCGTGCTGCGGTCGAGGAAGGCATCGTCCCCGGTGGCGGCGTCGCCCTCATCCGCGCCCAGAAGGCGCTCAAGGGTCTCAAGGTCTCCGAGCATGACGAGCAGATCGGTGTCGACATCATCCGTCGCGCCATCGAGGAGCCCCTCCGCATGATCGTCCAGAACGCGGGCGGAGAAGGTTCGATCGTCCTCGAGAAGGTCCGCTCGAGCAAGGACGACAAGTTCGGCTACAACGCGCTGACCGACACGTACGAGGATCTCGTGCAGGCCGGCGTGATCGATCCCACCAAGGTGACGCGCACGGCGCTGCAGAACGCCGCGTCGATCGCCTCGCTCCTCCTCACGACGGAAGCGATCATCGTCGAGAAGAAGGAGCACAATCCGGCGCCCGCGGGCGGCGGTGGTGGTGGCGGCGGCATGGGCGGGATGTACTAACCCGCTCGGCTGCACGTGGAATGAGAACACGGCGGGTGCCTTCGGGCGCCCGCCGCGTTCCTCATCCCGCGACCGGCCGTCAGAGCGCCATCGAGTACTGCGCCTCCATTGCGCCGCGGCCCGACCGCGGACTGAACGGCCCCACCACGCGGTGCTGCATTGCGACGCTCAATGCCCCGCGAAACCTCGTGCCGCGCAACCGATCCGCCGTCAACCCGTGCGCCAGGCGATGATCGTTGCAGGTCTCGCTCAGGTGCGCGAGCACCACGTGGGCGAGATCGCGATGCACGACATCCCGTATGAGCTGCGAGCTCTCGCGATTGGAGAGATGTCCGGAGCGCGACGCGATCCGCGACTGTACGAACGGCGGATAGGCACTGGTCCGCAAGCGCTGCTCGTCATGATTGGATTCCAGCACCAGCAGGTCGGCACCGGCACACAGGGCGCGCACGCTCGCGCTCACGTGCCCGACATCGGTGCACACCGCCGCGCTGACGCCGCTCTCGAGACACGAGAGCCGCACGCCGATCGGACTCGCCGCATCGTGTGGCGTCGCATACGCCGTCACCCGCAGCCGTGCGAGTGACATGCTGTCGCCCGGTTGGACTGCGACGCACGTCGCGTCGCGCAGCTCCGGCCACGCGGCGATCGTTTCTGCGCTGGCGAGCAGCGTCCAGCCCCATCGCTTCGCTCCAGACGCGGCGCCCTTGATGTGGTCACTGTGCTCGTGGGTCACCACGCAGGCCTCGATCGACTCCGGTGCCACCCCGATCGACCGAAGTCGCCCGGCCAGCTCGCGCGTCCCGAACCCCGCGTCGACAAGCACGCGACTGCCGCCGCACTCAACGAGGACGGCATTGCCGGCGCTGCCGCTGCCCAGCACCCAGAGCTTCATGCGTCGACGGTCCAGCGCGCCGCGTGCGACGCCAGCAACTGTCGCCGCATTGCCGCACTCATCGTGACGTGGCGCCGTCCCATCATGCGCTCCGCCACGTCCAGGAACTTGTCGGCGCGATACTCCGCGAAGCGTCCCGCTTCTCCCCACGCGAACGGCGCGACGGCCTTGGGCGGCATCTGGCTCCCGTACACGTTCGCACCGGCACCGAGCACGGTACCGGTCGTGAGCGTCAGGCCGATCCCGGTCTTCGCATGGTCGCCGAACAGCGTGCCGAGAAACTGCAGCCCTGTCTCGCGAATGCCCTCGGGAGTCCAGAGTTGCACCGTTCCGTAGGTGTTCTTGAGATTGCTCGTGATGGTACCCGCGCCAAGGTTCACCCAACGGCCCAGCATGGAATGGCCGACGAAGCCGTCATGACCCTTGTTGGCGTGTCCAATAAAGATCGAATTGCTCAGCTCTCCATGCACCTTGCAGGTGTCGCCGATACTCGAGGCCGCGACACGATCGGCGGTGACGCTGCTTCCTTCGCCGACGTAGAGCGGCCCGACGAGTCGCGTGAACGCGTGCACATGCGACCCGGCACGCAGCAGGATGGGCCCCGCGCTGGTGTCGAAGCACACCGCGGGCTCCACGTCGGCGCCCCGGTCGATGAACACGGAGTGCTCGCCAACGTGAATGGCGCCTGGCGGAAGGGTCGTCGACATCGCGGTCGCCATCGTCGCACCCAGTCGCGGAATGTCGTGCTCCAGCATCGGCACGAGATGGCGCACGTAGTCCCACACCTCGTGCGCCCACCAGCCCGGTTCAGGCACCTGACACGTACTGCCCGCCGCCGCCAGGGACGCGAGGTCCATGCGTCCATCGCTGAACCTGCGCACCGGGACCGCCTCGCGGAGGCGGACGGCGACCACGCTCTCGTCCACGAGCGTCGTGTCATTCGTCGCGATCCGCGCGAGGGCAGGGAGGTAGCGTGCATTCACGACCCACGACCCAGCGGGCACAACGCCGGTCTCGAGCACAGCGGCCGCTCCGGGCTCGTCGAATCCGGCGAGATGCGCCGACGTCAGATGCCCGGCGACCGGCGCGCCGAGGGCCATGGACCAGCGCTCGCGCACGAGCAGCGCGCCCGCCCGCAACTCGCCGGCCGGTCGTGTCAGTGCGAAGGGCTCGAAACGTCGCGCACGCGCGTCGTCGTAGAGATGGACTGCGGTCATGCCTGCCCCCGAAGTCCCGCGGGAAGCGACTGGATCAACGACTTGAGGTCCGCCGACTTCTCGATCGTCGTCACGAGCGTCAGGCCGTCTCGCGTCACCACGACGAGATCGTCCACACCATAAAGCACCACGGCGTTCCCGTCCGCATGCACGACGTTTCCGCGCGCGTCGAAGGCATGGACTGCGCCCGAGAGGGCGTTGCCGGCGGCATCCAGCGCGCGAACTCGGCGAAGTGCGCCCCACGTCCCCACGTCGTCCCAGCCGAAAGCACCACGCAGCACGAGTACGCGCGCGCTGCGCTCCAGCACGCCCACGTCGACGGCGATGCCCGACGTGATCGCACCGAAGAACGCCGCGAGGTCGTCGCCGTGCGCGGCCAGATGCGGTGCGACCTCCGGCGTCAGCGCGCGCAACTCGTCGAGAAAATCGGCGACGCGCCAGACGAAGATGCCCGAGTTCCAGAGGAACCCTTCGGTCACCATCGCGGCGGCGCGTACCCGGTCCGGCTTCTCGACGAAGCGCGCGACGCGACGCACATCCGCGTCGACCGGGTCACCCGGCTGGATGTAACCGAAGCCGGGATCGGCACGGTCGGGCACCACGCCGATCGTCACGAGCGATCGGTGACGCTCGGCCGCATCAGCACCGGCCAGCAGCGCGCGCCGGAACCCCTCGTCATCGCTCACCGCCCAGTCGGCGTGCACGCTGAGCATGACGGCGTCGTCGCCGTCGCGTTGCTGAATGAGGTGCGCCGCCCATGCGAGCGCGGCAGCCGTCCCGGCAGGTTGCGGTTCCGCGATCAGGTTCTCCCGCGGCATCGCGGGCGCCAGGGCCGCGATTGCGTCCACGAGGCCGGCATTCGTCAGCACGAGCGTGCGCGCGAGCGGCACGATGGGCGCGAGGCGGCGCAAGGCATCGGCGAGGAGTGGCGCGTCGCTCACGAGCGGGAGCAGTTGCTTCGGCCGCGCGGGCGTGCTCACCGGCCAGAAGCGCGAGCCCACCCCGCCGGCGAGAATCACGGCCCACCGCGTCATGACGCGCCGGACGTCGGTTCGTCGAGGGGCACGCCTGCCAGCTCCGCCGCCCGCGCATACAGCTTCTTCGGGCTGAACGGTTTGGTGAGGAACTCGCTCGCGCCCAGCTCCATCGCCATGTGATGCTGCTGCTCCTGACCGGCGGCGGTCAGCACGATCGTCGGCACATGCTTCAGGCGATCGTCACGCTTCATTTCCGCCAGCACGTCGAGTCCGCTCAAATAGGGCATCATCAGGTCGAGGAGGACGAGACCAATGTCGCCCTCGCGCCGAAGCACCTCGAGTGCCTCGCGACCGTCGTATGCCAGCGTGACGCGGAATGGACCCTGCTCGAGCTTCATCTTGATGATGCGCCCGATGTGCGGCTCGTCGTCGGCGACGAGCGCATGGATGAGTGCGGGCTCGCTCACCTAGACTAGGGCCGCGATCTGCTCACGGTTGCGGCGCAGCTCGAAGAGGAGCTGGCCGACGTTCGCGTCCGGCTTCACGAGGACGAGCAGGATCGCATCGGCGCTGAGCACCGACGCGATCGCGAGCCCGTCGCGGTACTCCAGGACCGCCGTCACCAGCGGACCTCGATTGGCTCCGCTACCCAGCTCGTCTGCGGGCGCGATGATCGCGGGAATGCGCGCCGCGATGGCTTCCGCATCAACTCCGGCGACGGTCTGACTGTCGATCAGTAGTCCGTCGCGACCGAGGATCACCGCCGCTTCCACTCCGTCACGCTGCCGGATCGCGCCGACCAGGTCGCGGATGCTTGCCATGCCTACTCCACCGGGAAAGTGATGCGAAGGTTAAGGTGGACGGGAGTGAAGTCAAGCGAGCGCAATCGCTTGAGTTTGCCCGCGTCGCGTCCTATCGTACGCATAGTTCCCATCACCTTCGCCCCAAGCGCCTCATGCTGCCGACTCGCCGATCGCGCGTCGTCGTCGTGGCTCTCGCCGTCGTTGCCATCGCCTGTGGCGATCCGACGAAGCCGAATGCCACGTTCACGAACGT
>JBDSSY010000114.1:0-15749 GCA_039928585.1 Gemmatimonadaceae bacterium
GAAGGCCGACGACGGCACGATGATCGGTCATGAACGCGCGTTCGATCCTCTCTCCGGCGTGCTCACCATCCGCACGGCGTGGGAGGGGAAATCCGGCAGGGGCACGCGTGAGCATCGTATCCGTCTCTACTCCGCGACGCACCTCGCGGAGCTTTGTCTGGAGGCCGGCCTGGTGGTCGAGGAATGCTACGACGGGTTCCGGGATCGGTCACTCACGAGGCGGTCGGGAGAGATGCTGCTCGTCGCGCACAAGCGTGAGTTGCCGCGTGGCCGGCGCGCGCGCTAGGTTTCGCGGCTATGCGCCCGATTCGTGTTCTGGTAGCCAAGCCCGGCCTCGACGGTCATGACCGAGGCGCGAAGGTCGTCGCCGCAGCGCTTCGCGACGCCGGCATGGAGGTCATCTACACCGGCCTGCACCAGACGCCTGAAATGATCGCGACCGCGGCGATTCAAGAGGACGTCGACGTCGTAGGCCTGTCCATCCTCAGCGGTGCGCACATGACGCTCTTTCCGCGCGTGCTCGCCCTGCTGAAGGACGAGGGTCGCGACGATATCCTGATCACCGGGGGCGGCATCATCCCGAAGGAAGACATGGAAGCGCTGCACGCCATGGGCACTGGGAAACTCTTCGGCCCGGGAACTTCCACGTCCGAACTGATCGAGTACATCAAGGATTGGTTCGCCGAGCAGTCGCACCAGGAAGCCTGAGCGGCTCGTGAAGAGTCGGCTTCGTGAGCTGAGTGCCGAGATCCGCATGCTCGAGGATCGGCTCCGCCAGGGCGGAGGCGCGGACAAGATCGAAAAGCAGCATGCGCAGGGGAAACTCACCGCTCGCGAACGCGTTGCCGGGCTGTGCGACCCCGGCGCCCGCTTCATCGAGCTCGGCCTGCTCGTCGCCCACGATCAGTATGATGGACAGGCGCCCGCAGCGGGCGTGGTCACCGGACTCGGACTGGTGCACGGCTCACCGGTGGTCATCGTGGCGAACGACGCGACGGTCAAGGCGGGCTCCTGGTGGCCGGAGACCATCCGAAAGATCCTCCGTGCGCAGGAAGTCGCCATGCGCTGCCGCATACCCATCGTGTACCTCGTCGACTCGGCCGGCGTGAACCTGCCGTATCAAGGCGGCGTGTTCCCGGGCCAGTATGGTGCGAGCCGCATCTTCTACTACAACTCCATCATGCGGCGGTATCTGCGCATCCCGCAGCTCGCGGCCGTGATGGGGCAGTGCATCGCCGGTGGAGCGTACCTGCCTGCACTTTCCGATCTCATCGTGATGGTGAAGGGGTCGTCGTTCATGGGACTCGGCGGGCCGAACCTCGTGAAGGGCGCCACCGGACAGTCGATCGATGGTGAGACCCTCGGCGGCGCGATCACGCACACTCAGGTGAGCGGCGTCGCGCACTACACGGCCGAGAACGACCACGATTGCCTCGTCAAATTGCGCGAGCTGGTCGCGATGCTGCCCCACGTCCGCACCGCCGTGGTACGACGCGACCCCGGGGCATCGAATTCGGGCAATTCACCGTCCGCGGATCTGTACGACCTGCTGCCGGGTGACCACCGCATGTCGTATGACATGCATCTGGTCCTCCGCGCCATCGTGGACGACGGGCGACTGTCGGAATTTCAGGAGCACCTGGCGAAGGAGATGATCTGCGGCGACGCGCGCATCGAGGGCATCCCGGTGGGTGTGATCGCCAACCAGCGCGGGCTCGTGAAGGGGCGCGCTGGCGAGAAGCCTCGCTTCGGCGGCATCGTCTACGCCGAGAGCGCCGAGAAGGTGGCATTCTTCATCGAACGGTGCGACCGCGAGGGCATACCGCTGCTGTTCGTGCAGGACGTGTCCGGCTTCATGGTGGGACCCGAGTCCGAGCACGAGGGCGTCATCCGCGCCGGCGCCCGCTTCGTCGAAGCGATGGCCACCGCGCGCGTGCCCAAGGTAGTGCTGACGGTGAATCACGCGTCCGGCGCAGGCTACTATGCCATGGCAGGGCAGGGGTTCGATCCGGATTTCATCTTCTCGTGGCCCACGGGCCGCATGGCGGTGATGGAAGGGGAGAGCGCCGTCCAGGCCGTGCACGGCCCCACGATCGCGCGGGCCGCTGCCGAGAAGCGTCCGCTCGACGCTGATACGCAGCGTGCCGTGGATGAGATGCGTGCCGACTACGAGCTTCAGCTGGATGCGCGTTTCGCCGCCGCGCGCGGCTACATCGATGCGATCGTGTATCCCGACGAGACGCGAGACGTGCTGGCGCATGCGCTGCGCGCATCGCTCTCCAATCCTGGCCCGCATCTGGGCCCCTTCGTCCTTCCCGCCCTCTCCGTCGGATGAGCAAGACACCAGATCCGAATCGCATCGTCCGAGTCGCCTCCGGTCAGGGTTTCTGGGGCGATTGGCTGGATGCGCCCCGCCGCCAGGTCGAGGGCGGTCCGGTCGACTACCTCATGCTCGACTATCTGGCCGAAGTCACGATGTCGATTCTGCAGAAGCAGAAGGAGCGCGATCCCGCAATGGGATACGCTCGCGACTTCATCGGTGCAATGGAGAGCGTGCTACCGGCAGTGGTCGATCGCGGAGTGAAAGTGATCGCGAATGCCGGTGGCGTGAACCCGGTGTCGTGCGCCCGTGCCGTGCTCGAGGTGGCGCGCAAGGCCGGTGCCACCGGCAAGCTGAAGGTCGGCGTCGTCACGGGTGACGACCTGCTTCCCAGGATCGACGAGTTGATCGGCGCGGGCCACAGCCTGACGCACATGGACACGGGTGCGCCCCTGAGCACCGTGCGCGATCGCGTGCTCTCGGCAAACGCCTACATAGGCTCGACGCCGATCGTCGAGGCGCTGGCCAAGGGGGCCAACGTGGTCGTCACGGGACGATCCACCGACACGGCGCTGACCATGGCGCCGCTCCGTCATGAGTTCGGCTGGGGCGCGTCTGATTGGGACAAGCTGGCGGCGGGCATCATCGCGGGACACATCATCGAATGCGGGGCGCAATGCTCCGGAGGCAACTGTCTTCACGACTGGCGCAGCATTCCCGATCTCGCCAACATCGGGTATCCCATCGTCGAGGCGCGCGCCGACGGCACCTTCGTCATCGTGAAGCATCCCGGAACGGGCGGGCGCATCAGCGTTCCATCGGTCACCGAGCAGTGCGTCTACGAAATGGGCGATCCGAACAGCTACATCACGCCCGATGTCGTGGCCGACTTCACGACGATTCACCTGGCTGACGATGGGCCGAATCGTGTTCGAGTGCATGGCATCAAGGGCCGTCCGGCGACGGACAAGCTGAAGGTGTCCATCGCCTACCGGGCCGGGTTCAAGGCTGTCGGCACGCTGGTCTACTCGTGGCCCGACGCCATGGACAAGGCGCAATTGGCCGACCGAGTCCTGCGCGAGCGGCTCGACCGGATGGGGCTGCGATTCGATCAGTCGCTCACGGAGTTCGTCGGCGTCAACTCCACACATGGGCCGCTCAGCGTCGCGAGCGGCGAGGCGCAGGAGGTGCAGCTGCGGGTGGGCGTTCGGGCGGATGATCGCGGGATGGTCGAGCGCTTCACCCGCGAAATCGCGCCACTCGTGCTCAACGGTCCGCCGAGCGTGACGGGTTTTGCCGGGGGGCGCCCCAAGGTTGAGGAGATCGTCGCCTACTGGCCCGCCCTGGTGGACAAGACCGTAGTCCAGACCAGTGTCGAGGTGCTCTCATGAAAGTGCGACTGGTGGACATCGCGCACGCTCGCTCCGGCGACAAGGGAGATACCGCCAACGTCGGCGTCATTGCGCTCCGCCCCGAGTGGTATCCGCTCATCGACGCGCATCTCACGCGGGATCGGGTGCGCGCCCATTTCGCCGGGGTCATCACTGGCGACGTGGAGCGCTACGCGCTACCGAACCTCAAGGCACTGAACTTTCTCCTGCATGGCGCGCTGGATGGCGGTGGCACGCTGTCGCTGAAGACGGATGCCCAGGGCAAGGTGTTTTCCACGGCGATGCTGCGCATGGTGCTCGACGTCCCGGACGACGACGCGCAAACACTCGGACTTCCTCCCGCACCGGCGTGACCCGTCTTCGACTCCTACGCGACGGTGCCGTGGGACGCATCATCCTTGCGCGCCCGCAACAGCAGAATGCGCTCGACCGCGCGATGGCGGACGACCTGTTCGCCGCACTGGCGCAGTTCGAGTCCGATGGAGCGTGCCGCGTGGTCCACCTTGGCGGCGAGGGCGACGACTTCTGCGTTGGCGCAGACGTCGACTCGTGGGCGCGCACCCTCGAAGCGGACAGCGATTCCTTCCGCGCCGATGCCGAGGCCTTCGGTCGAGTGCTCCTGGCCATTCGTGCCCTGATGAAGCCGGTGGTCTGCACCGTCCGCGGGCGCGCGCTCGGGGACGGTGCAGCATTGGCATCGGCCTGTGACATCGTCCTCGCACATCAGGAAGCCGAGTTCGGCTATCCCGACGTGCGTACGGGATTCGTGCCTGCGCTCGTCATGACGATGCTGCGGCGGTCCGTTGGCGAAAAGCACGCGGCGGACCTCGTGCTGACCGGTCGGATCATCAGCGCCGATGAAGCGGAACGGATCGGCCTCGTGAGCCGCGTTGTGCCCGTGGCGACGTTCGACGCGGACATCGACGCGACGCTCGCGCAGATCAGCCAGTCACCTACGACCACGCTCGCGCTCACGAAGTGGCTGCTCTACAAGCTCGATGCGCTCACGTTCGAGGACGGGATCGCGGCGGGCGTGGTGACCGCCGTCGAGGCGCGCGGCACCGACGATTTCAAGGCGGGCCTTCGAAAGGCACAGGAATGGAAACTCAAACCAGAATAAAGCGACTGCTGGTCGTGCGCATCGTGATTGCCGCGCTGAGCGTGGTGGTGTGGGGGTACGGCTACCGCATCGACGACTCACGCATCCGCCTTGTCGCACTGATCGGTCTCGCGATCTCCCTCTTGCTGCGATTCGTGCCTCGGCGCTGGCTCGTTTCCGGGGACGAGCGTCTGCACTAGGGCGGCAGCAGCCGTTATCTTGTGACGGTCATGATGCGCCTTCCCACCCCCGAGCTGCTCGCGCCGGCCGGCTCGCTCGAAGCCGTGCGGGCCGCGCTCGCGAATGGCGCGGACTCCGTCTATCTGGGTGCCGAGCGGTTCAATGCGCGGGATGAAGGTGCGCAGCTGACGCTCGACGAAGTTGCCGAAGCCTGTCGACTCGCGCACGAGCGAGGGCGTCGCATCTACCTCACGCTGAACATCCTCGTGAAGCCAGCGGAACTCGTCGACGCACTGGTGTTTCTCGGTGATGCCATCGATTGCGGGGTGGATGCCGCGATCGTGCAGGACATCGGCCTCGTGCGGCTCATCCAGCGCACGTATCCCGGCTTCGAGATTCACGGTTCCACGCAGATGACCGTCCACGATGAGAGTGGCGCGCGCGTCATGCACGCGCTCGGCATCGCACGCGTCGTGCTCGCGCGCGAGAATACGCTGGACGACATTCGCGCCATCCACGCCGCCGTGCCCGGCCTCGGACTCGAGACCTTCGTCCACGGCGCACTCTGCATCGCCTACAGCGGGCAGTGCTTCATGTCGGGCATGATCTCCGAGCGAAGCGCCAATCGCGGGTCGTGCGCGCAGTCGTGCCGGAAGGACTACGTGCTCGACGACGTCACGAATCATGTCGAGCTCGATCGCGGCTTTCTCATTTCGGCCAAGGACCTCGCCGCGACGGATCATCTGGCCGGGATCGCCGACGCGGGTGTTGCCTGCCTCAAGGTGGAAGGGAGGAAAAAGAAGCCCGAGTACGTGGCGACCGTGACTCACGGGTACAGGACCTTCCTCGATCGACTCGCCGCTGGCGACCGCAGCCCCCCGCCCGCCGTCGAGGTCGAGCCGCTCGCCCAGATCTACAGTCGTGGATTCACCGGCGGCATGTACGGCGGACGCGAAGGGCGCGGGTACGTGACGCGCTCACATCCGGACAATCGTGGCCGGGAGCTCGGTTCGGTGCTAAGGCACGATGGCCGCGAGCTCGTCGTCGAGGTGACCTCACCACTCATGACGGGCGACGGAGTAGGCTTCGAGGCGATCGACGCACGAGGCGGCACGACGGTCGGCTTCACCATCACCGAGATCCGCACGGTCGCGCGGTCCGGCGGGACGACCACGCAGGCAATGCTCCTCCCGCCACGCATCTCGGTGGGCGATGGCTGGCGCGTCGTGCGATCGGCTGACGCCGCACTGCTCGCGCAGGCGCGTGCCAGCTACTCGTCGATTCCCACCGTGCTCCGCGCACCGAGGATCGCCGTGGACGTCCGGCTGTTCGGAAACGCGGGTAGCGCGCTCAAGGCGGTCTTCGTCGCGGATGGCGAGACCGTCACCGTTCGCAGCGACGTCGCCCTTGCACCTGCGTCCAAACGATCCCTCGATACGGCGTCGCTGCGCGAGCAGCTCGGACGGCTCGGCGAAACGCCATTCGTCCTCGGCGCCCTCGCGGCGGATGCACTCACGTCGGGACTTTTCCTGCCGATCAGCGAGCTCAATCATCTGCGGCAGCAGGCCGTCGATCAGTTGCTCGAGCGGCGCGACTGGGCGCGGCAGGCGTCCGTCGCCGATCGACGTGCACGAATCGATGCAGCGTTGTGCGTGGACCGGCGTGAGGGCTCGCCGACGCCATCCGCGGAGTCCAGCGCTCCACGTTTCGATCTCGTTGCGTCCGTCTTCTCGCTGGACGACGCCCGCACGGCGGCGTCTGCCGGAGCGACGACTATCGTGCTCGATCCTTTCCTGCGGCATCCCACGCCGCCTGTGACCCGCGTGCTGGCGCTCGCGTCGGAACTGCGCGAGCAGGACGTCGTGCTTCGGCTTCGCACGCCGACCATTGTACGTCCCGCCGAGCGTCGCACGATTCGAAAGTGGCTCGACCTGAATCTTCCCATGACGAGTGGACACCTCGGGCTCGTCGCGGAACTCGCCGGTGCCGGGCGCGACGTGGTGGCGGATTATGCGGTCAACTGCTTCAACCAGCACACGGCGGCAGAACTGTTCCGGCTCGGAGCGCGTCGGGTCGTCCTCTCCGTCGAGCTGACCACCGACGAGATGCTCGCGGTGTCGGCACCCTGGAGCGGCGCCGGATTCGATGTGTTCCTGTATGGCCGGCCCGAGGGGATGACGATCGAGCACTGTGTGCTGTCGGCGGCCTTCGATCGCACGCCAACGACGTGCCGCGATCTGTGCGTCCAAAAACACGTGAATGTGCAGCTGACCGATCCGGCTGGGTACACGTTTGCTGTGGCGACCGATTCGGCCTGCCGCAATCGCCTCCTGCATTCGCGTCCCGTGGAAGGCGGCGAGTTCCTGCCGCGGCTCTGGCAGGGCGGACTGCGCAACTACCATCTCGTGTTCAACGTGGTGGGAGATCCCGTCGCTCAGGTGGTATCGGGCTACCGCGCCATGCTGGAGTCGCACGCCGAGGACGTTCGTCCGACGACGAATGCGGTGCGCGCCGTGCTTGGCGGCGTTTTCACTCGCGGACACTTCGCGCGCGCGGTGTGAACACCACGCGCCGCAACCGCATTGGCCAGGGTCGCCGCGATTCGATGACACCGCATCGGCGGGTCGGCTCCAGGCTATGGACATGACGGCCGCCGCCGAACCACGACCGACACTCGACGCCGCACGGGCGGCACTCCGTGCGCGGTTCGGCTTCGATGATTTCCGACCGGGCCAGGAGCGCGCCGTCAGCAGCGTGCTCGCCGGTCGCGACACGCTCGTCGTGCTGCCTACCGGCGGCGGAAAGTCCGTGTGCTATCAGGTGCCGGCCCTCCTGCTGCCCGGCCTGACGGTGGTTGTCACTCCCCTCATCTCATTGATGAAGGATCAGGTGGACGCGCTGACGGCGCGCGGCATACCGGCCACATTCGTCAACAGTACGCTCACTCCGGGTGAAGTGGCGGAGCGGATGTCCCGCGTCACACGCGGCGCGGTCAAGCTCCTCTACGTGGCGCCCGAACGCTTCGACGTCGGCACGGCGGCAGAGCGACTTCGAACGGTCGGCGTGTCACTCCTCGCGGTGGATGAAGCACACTGCATCAGTGAATGGGGCCACGACTTCCGGCCGAGCTACCTGCGAGTTGCGCAGGTACGCGAGAAGCTGGGGTGGCCACCCGCCGTCGCGCTCACGGCGACGGCCACGGCGCATGTGCGACAGGATATCGTCCGCCAACTGCGTTTCGAAAATGCCGACACCATCATCACGGGCTTCGATCGGACGAACCTGCGTTACCATGTCGTGCCGACGCGCAGCGACGCCGAGAAGGACGACGCGCTGATCGACGTGCTGCGGCGCCACGAGGGGGTTGCCATCGTCTACGCCTCCACACGCCGCAATGTCGAGAAGGTCACGGCCACGCTCGAGCGCGCGGGTGTCTCGGCAGCGGCGTATCACGCCGGCCTCGACGACGCGCATCGCCACGACGTGCAGGACGCGTTCATGAAGGAGTCGGTACGCGCCATCGTCGCGACGAACGCCTTCGGCATGGGCATCGACAAGCCGAACGTCCGGGTGGTGGTCCATCACGCCATGCCAGGGACCATCGAGGCCTATTACCAGGAGGCCGGACGCGCCGGTCGCGACGGAAAGCCGTCCGACGTGTACCTGCTGCATGCGTTCCCGGATCGATTCACCCACGAGTTCTTCATCAAGGGCGCGCATCCGGATCGCGCGACGATCGAGCGGGTGTACGAGCGATTGGTGCGGTCGGCGAGTCCGTCGGGGGCGGTTCAGATCGATGCCGGCGCCATCGCGGGCGCGATGCCCGGCAAGGTCAGCGATCGCCAGGTCGAGTCGGCGTTGCGATTGCTCGCGAAGGTAGGCGCCATTGCGTCGGATCCGCCGCTTGGCAATCGCGCCTATGTCAGGCTGCTTGCCACGGCCGACCGCGTCAAGCGCGAGCTTGGAGCGGGCGCCGAGCACGACCTCGGGCTGCTGCGTGCGCTCTGGCGCATCGCTGGCGACCGGCTCTACGACGGCGTCACCATCGACCTGGATGCCGTGCCGCAGCCAGCGGGCGGCGGCCCGCGCGTGAGCAGCATGCTCGATACGCTGGAGGGTGCCCAGTTCATCGAGTGGCATCGAGTGGGCGGAGGTGACCGCGTGACGAATGCGAAGCGACCGCTCTCCGCGTATCCGCTCGACTGGTCGGCGCTCGATCGTCGGCGGTCGGCCGAGCTGGCGAAACTCGAGGCGGTGCAGCAGTACGCCTATGCATCGGGCTGCCGCCGAGGCTTCGTGCTGCGATACTTCGGCGATCCCGCCGCCGGGCGAGATTGCGGCGGGTGCGACAATTGCCTCGGGACGCACGATGCATCTCGTCGCGACCGTGCGACGTCCAGCCCGCGATCGCTGGCCGCGAAGCCGCGGGCGAAATCGAGGCCGGTCGCGCGAGTGTCGACGGACGGAGAGGAGTGCACCGCGAGCGCCGACGACGCCCGACTGCTCGAGCGGCTACGGGTGCTCCGCACGGGCATCGCACGTGAAGAGAAGGTGCCGGCGTACGTCGTCTTTGCCGATCGTACCTTGTTGGAGATGGCCGTGCGCCGTCCCAGATCGCCGTACGCGCTTGGCGAGATCCGGGGCGTCGGTCCCATGAAGATCGAGAAGTACGGCGAGCGATTCCTCGCGCTGCTCTCCGCTGCCGCCGACGACACTGAAGCAGCCTGACCGCACCCACTGCATAATCCCATGGATGATTCCCTGTACTTCTCCGAGCAGCATCTGGCCGTGCGAGAGATGGTCCGCCAGTTCGCCCGTGAGGAGGTTGCGCCGGTTGCCGCGAAGTTTGACGCCGATTCGATCTTTCCGTGGGACAACGTGAGGAAGATGGGCGAGCTGGGCCTGCTCGGGGTGCCGTGGCCAGAGGAGATGGGTGGAGCCGGACTCGACATGTTGAGCTACATGATCACGATCGAGGAGCTCGCGAAGGTAGACGCCTCCACCGGTCTCACCGTCTCCGCACATACGACGCTCGGCACGTCGCCCATCGTGCATTTCGGCACCGATGAGCAGAAGCGGCGCTATGTGCCGCTCCTCGCCAGTGGTCGCGTGCTGGGTGGCTTCGGACTCACCGAGCCGGACGCAGGCTCCGACGCGGGCGGCACGCGAACCACGGCGGTCCGACGGAACGGGCACTACGTCCTCAACGGAAGCAAGCGGTTCATCACGCATGGGAGTGTCGGTGAGATCTTCATCGTCACGGCCGTCACGGACCCGTCGAAAGGCACGAAGGGGATCAGCTCATTCATCCTCACGAAGGAAACGTCGGACCTCGCGAAGGTCCGCGAAATCGGCATCGGTCACGATGCGTCGTTGGCCCCGATGAAGGGCTTTCGCGCCGGCAAGAAGGAAGACAAACTGGGCTGGCGCGCGTCCGACACCGCCGAGTTGATCATGGAAGACGTCGAGGTACCGGCCGAAAACCTGCTCGGCACGGAAGGGCAGGGGTTCGTCAACTTCATGCGCACGCTCGATGCAGGACGCATCGGTATCGCGGCGCTGTCGCTGGGTATCGCGGAAGGCGCGTACGAAGAAGCGGTGCGCTACGCGAGCGTGCGCAGACAGTTCGGCAAGGCGATCGCCGAGTTCCAGGGAATTTCCTTCCAGCTCGCCGACATGGCGACCGAGATCGAGGCCGGACGACACCTCATGTTCCACGCGGCGTGGCTCGCGCAGCATGGCAAGCCATTCGGCAAGGAGGCGGCGATCGCCAAGCTGTTCTGCTCGGAGCTCGCGATGCGGGCGACGACCAAGGCGGTCCAGGTGTTCGGCGGGTACGGGTACACCAAGGATTATCCCGTCGAGCGCATGATGCGCGACGCCAAGATCTGCGAAATCGGCGAAGGCACGTCGGAGATCCAGCGCATGGTGATCTCGCGGCATATCCTCAAGGAGCTTGCCGGCTGAGCGTCGACTCTCGATCATGCGCGTTGCGCTCTCTGCCGGCGATCGTTAGCTATTCAGCAGTGATAACGCATCCTGCTCTTTCGCATCCGGCACCGCGCGGCGATTCGCGCGTCGGCCGGGTCCTATCGCGTGTCAGCACGGCCGAGGCAGTCGTCGGTCGTGTGAGCGCGCTCGTCGTATCCGTCGCGCATTCCCGATTGGGTTCGGGAGATCGCACGTTCCGTCGGTCTTTGGCGGCCATCCTCGCCTTCGTCGTCGCGTCCCTCGGACGCCTCGCTACGAGGTCGAATCGCATGGCACGCCCGACTGGGAAGTGGTCGGTCACGCGGCGCGGTGCGACGTCGTCCCCTGATCCGGACCCTCGCCGTGCCGAAGCGCACGGACCGTGGCGCGTCCGGGCCGTCCAACCTCTGCCCTACCGCGCCGTGGCGTCCGAATCGCCGGCTGCCAGCACGAGTGCGGTCCACGATGAAACGAGAGATCCTGATCAACGCGACGGCGCGCGAGACGCGCGTCGCCATCCTCGAGGACGACGAGCTCGTTGAGTTGCTCGTCGATCGACCGGATGCGCGCCGGATGGTCGGCGACATCTATCTGGGGAAGGTCGATGCAGTGCTCCCTGGTCTCCAGGCCGCCTTTGTAGACATCGGCACCGAGAAGAGCGCGTTTCTCCATTCGTCCGATCTCGTCTACCCCGATACCGGGGACGACGACGACGATGACGATGGTGAGGAGACCTTTCGCGAACCCGGTCGGAACGAACAGGACATTCCGCAGATCCAGGACGTCCTGAAACGCGGGCAGGAACTGCTGGTCCAGGTGAGCAAGGAGCCGATCTCCACCAAGGGTCCGCGCGTCACGGCACAAGTCTCCATGGCAGGTCGCTTCCTCGTCTACATGCCGTTCGCCTCGCGCGTCGGCGTGAGCCGGAAAATCGGCGACCGGGACGAACGCAAGCGGCTCCGTGCCCTCGTCGACGGCATGCTCCCCGACGACTCGGGCGGCGTCATCGTCCGCACGGTCGGCGAGGATGTCACGCCAGAGACGATCGAGCGCGAGCTGACGTCGCTGATGAATGCGTGGAAACGCATCAAGAAGAAGACGCACTTCGTGCGTCCGCCGTCGCTCGTCCATCGCGAAACGTCGCTGACGCGCGGATTGATCCGCGACATCTTCAGCGACAAGGTCGAGCGGGTTACGGTCGATTCCAAGCAGGTGTACAACGAGATCGTCGAGTATCTCAAGGGCATCGCGCCCGAGCTGCTCGAGCGCATCGTGCTCTACGAAGCAGACATTCCGCTCTTCGACAAGGCGGAGATCGAGCAGGAGATCCGTGACCTGTTCAAGCGTCGCTGCGATCTGCCGTCGGGTGGTTACCTCATCATCGAGCCGACCGAAGCGCTCATCTCGATCGACGTGAACTCGGGTCGCTTCGTGGGAAAGAAGGATCCCGAGAAGACCAGCCTCAAGACCAACGTCGAGGCGGCGCACGAGATCGCGCGGCAGCTCCGGCTACGCGACGTGGGCGGCATCATCGTCTGCGACTTCATCGACATGGACACGAAGTCGAATCGCGACAAGGTGCTGCAGGAGTTGCGCATGCATCTCGGCCGTGATCGCGCCCGCACGAAGGCATTCGCCGTCTCGGATCTCGGCCTCATCGAGATGACGCGCCAGCGCGTGCGTCAGAGTCACCTCCAGAGCATGACGGAGGCGTGTCCCACCTGTACCGGGACTGGGCGCGTCTTCACGGCGGAGACGATCCTGCGGCGCATGGAGCGAAGCGTGAAGCGCATGGGCGTGGAAGGGAAACGCGATCCATTGCTCGTGAAGCTCCATCCCGACATCGCGATGTATGCGATGGAGAACGAGTCGGACGTCATGCGAAAGCTCGAGAAGTCCGTCGGCTTCCCGCTGGAGATGCGCGACGATCCGTTGCTGCGCCCTGACGAATTCAAGTTGGTGGTCAAGAGCGCGGGCCGCGATGTGACACAGCAGTACGCCGTCGCCTAGCGCGACACGTCAACGGCGGCGCGACACCGAGGTCACGGGACCAGGACGAGACCTACGCGCCCGCCGAAATCGTCGTCGACGACCGGCGTGTTCGACGGCGGCACCCACGGCCCGCCGTCGATTCGTACGACGAGGCGACGGTTGCCCGCAGGCATGGATGCCGCCGTCGAGAACACGCCGCCCGTTCCGACGAGCAGCACCGGGAGCCACTCGGTGAAGTCGCCCATCACCTCCACCGAACGCGCGCCGGGCGCCCGCACATGAAGTGTGCGGTTGGTGCTGTCGCCGCTGACCTGCACTACGGGACGCGCGCGCCGTTCGCGCGCCGTCGTTCGGGGCGCTGCGTCGAAGAGACGAACGCCGACGGTCACGCTGCGCGCGGCGTCGGCGCCGTGAACGAAGTCAGGGAGTTGGCTGGCGAGGCTGACGAACAGGGCGCGCGTCGGCGTTTGCCGGAACGACGCGTCAATGCTCGAACCCCATTCCACGAGATGCTCGGCGCCTGGATCCCGACGCATCGTGGCACTCGCCTCGATGCTCGCCCGCTCGCCTGCGTGAGATCCACGGGCCGTCGCCTCCGTGTAGGCCACAGGCACCGTGCCTACGAAACCCAGCCGGCCCGGACCCGTGAAGAGTTGTGCGACGCTCCAGGCGCGCTCGATCGACCCGGCAATGGTCGCGTCGCCGATGCGCCACGACGACCCTCCGCTGACGCCCGCACCCGCCAGCAGATGTGGCCGCCGTGCCGACAGACTTCCGCGACCGCCGAACCAGGCCGCACCCCGCTCGCCGTGGCTACGGCTCAGGCGCGCGTTCAGGACGGCGCTCGTCGCCACCGTCGCTGGCGACGCGGTCCCGCTCGAGCCCAGCGCACTCCCCTCCGCCTCGAACTCGGCTCGAAGTCTGGATCCGAGCGGCACGAAGGTCCGCCCCGTCACCTCGACGGACCCACTCGCGCCATCGAGACCTACGACTCCACCGATCCCAACGAGCAACGCATGCGCGCCGCGCTCGCGAAGGCGGAGCCATCGAGCGGACGGACCGACCGACTCGAGCGAGTCGACGCGAAATCTCACCGCAGAGGCGCCCAGCTCCACGAGAGATCGATCCTGAGCGCCGAGCGGCCCGCCCACCGCGAACGCGATGAGCAGGCCGCTGACTTTCATGACGTGGGCACGGTGCACGCTATGGTCGTCGTCGCGGTGGCCGGTTCGGCGGTGGTGCCGATGCGCCGCCGCTGTTCGTGACGAGCGGGGCGGTCGTCGCGGCATCATTGCCACTCGAAGTGCCCGTTGCCGAACTGCTGCCAAACTCACGCCACCGGAACTGCGCCGCCTCGCTTGCCGGCAGGCCGACAGCGGCGTCGCGCTCCACCGCGTTTCCGAACGCGATCACTTGTGCCGCTGTAGCTCGACGCCGTAACAGGTCGAGAATCATCGACACCGCACGCGGCGACGGCACGCCACTCGCGACGAGTTGCGCCAAGGCTCCGAGCGGAATGCTCGCTCCTCGCGCGGTGGACGCCGCCACCACGGCGCGCACCGCGGCGGCATCCGCCCCCGCAGCGAGGGCGTCGGCCCCAGCGATCAGTTCCCCGGCGCTCGCCGACGGTCCGAGGGCGGCGCGAGCCGTGTCCAGACGGCTCACGAGCACCAGCACCGCGACCCTGATGCGTGCATCCGGCGCGCGTTTCAGGCGTCCCTCGCGCACCTTGGCCCGCAACGGCTCGGTGGGTAGACCGCGACCGGACGCGCGCGCGATCTCGCGCTCGATAACCGGATCGATGGTCGTGTCGATCTTCGCGGAGACGAGCCCGGGCTGCATCACCCGCTGCGTCACCGCCTGCGCGCCACTCGATTGGTTCGCGACAAAGAGCACTGCGAGACCACAGAGTGTACGGCCGACGCGCTCGACGATCATGGCTGCGGCACCAGCAGGATCGATCCAGGCCGGCCGAAGTCGGCGTCCGGTGCCGCAGGAGCCCGCGGATCGCGGACCCACACGGTGTCGTCCATGAGAAACGCATAGACATGACGTCCCGGGCGAAGGGCCATCGATGCGCTCCAGAACCCACTGCCCGAATCACGCGTCATCACGAGCGTGCCGGTCTTCCACCCCGTGAAATCCCCGACGACGCTCACACGCCGCGCGCTGGGACTCCGAAAGACGAATTGCACAAGGCGCACGCCGGACCGCGACCGACCATCATCGACCGCCAGCGTCGCGCTCCCGAGACCGGGTGCAGACGCGACGGCAGGTACCTGCTCGAGCGGGCCACCCCGCGATACGTCACTCATCGGGTCGGCTCGGTCGCGACCAACCAGCACCACTGCGGCCACCAGCGTTGCGGCGAGCGCGCCCGCGGCAACCCAGGTCCTCGCCGCGCGCGAGCGTCGACTCGTCCGCTCCCGCGTGGCGTCGCGCTCGCGCTCCGCCGCGATCGCGACGAGCACGCGCGCCTTGGCGTCCGGATCGACAGAGGGCATGGCCCGCAGTCGGCGGGCGACGCGCTCGATCGACTCGTCCTGTCCGACGTCATCACTCATTGATCACCTCGCTCAGACGAACGCGCAGTGTATCGCATGCGCGTTTCACTCGCATCTTCAGTGCGGACAAGCCGGCGCCGGTCGCCGCGCACATGTCCTCGTACGTCATCCCTTCCACGTGCCGCATCAGGAACGCTTCCCGCTGCTCGGCGGGCAGTGCGCGCAGCGCCAGACCGATTTCGTCCTGCCATGCAATGTCCGCGTCCCTCGCCGACGTGGAAACGCGTTCCGGC
>JBDSSY010000115.1:0-9383 GCA_039928585.1 Gemmatimonadaceae bacterium
CACGATCAGTGTCGAGCGCGGCAAGTACGGCGACGAGCGCCTGCACGCCAGCGGCGAGCTGCGCATCGGTATGCGTGGCGGCGATGAAGAAGCGCAGTCGCGCGAGGTGCTCGGGGACCGACGGCGCCACCATCGGCTGCACGTTGATGCCGCGCTCGAACAGCATCGCCGACGCACGGGCAGCGCGCAGCGAATCCCCGAGTATCACTGGAATGACCGGAGTGCCGGCGCTGCCGCCCGTGTCGATTCCCGCACGCGCACACAGCGCGAGAAACAGCGCCGCGCGATCTCGCAGTCGCGCTACGCGCTCCGGCTCCGCCTGCAACTTCCGCAGTGCGGCCAGCGCAGCCGCCGCGTTGCTCGGCGTGATGCCGACGCTGTACACGAACCCGGGCGACGTGTACTTGAGATACTCCACGAGCGCCGCACTTCCGGCGATGTACCCACCGCAGCTCGCCAGCGACTTGCTCAGCGTGCCCATCCAGACGTCGACGCGCCGCGGATCAACGCCCGCATGCTCGGCGATCCCGCGACCCGTTGCGCCCAGGACGCCGATGGAATGCGCCTCGTCCACCATCAGCATCGCGTGGTGCCGGTCCTTCACCTCGACGAACCGCGCCAGATCGGGGATGTCGCCGTCCGCGCTGTACACGCCTTCGATGACGACCAGCGCGCGACGATGCTGGGCCCGCACGCGGCCGAGCATCCCGTCGAGCGCCGCCCAGTCGTTGTGGGGGAAGACGAGTCGCCGAGCGCCGGAGAACTCCGCGCCCTGCATCGCGCTGTTGTGCACGAGCTGGTCGCAGAGCACAACGTCTTCTGCGCTCAACAGGTGTGAGATCGTGGAGACGTTAGCCGGTACGCCGCCGATGTAGACGATGGCGTCGTCCACACCGAGGAAGCCCGCGATCTCCTGTTCAAGCTCGCGATGCACCGGCCGCTCCCCCGACACGACGCGGCTGGCCGAGACGCTGCTACCGAAGTCCGCCATGGCAACCTGCGCGGCGCGCGTCACGTCGGCATCGCCGGACAGTCCGAGGTAGTTGTAGTTCGCGAAGTTGATGAGCGTTCGACCACCCACGACGGCCTCACTTCCCGTGATGCCTTCGTGCACGTGGAAGAACGGACTCGCGATGCCGTGCTCGGTCAGCGTATTCAGCCGGCTGCGCAGCGCGCGATACTCCGTCCACTGGGCCACGTCGGTGCTCGCGGCGGTCGGCGGACCGTACGACGGGCGCTCGGGCACTCGGAGCGACGAGGCCAAAGTCCCGCGCGCGTCGAGCGACGCGAGGTGTCGCGCGAGTGAGCCGATATCCCCCTGTTCCCATAGTTGCGCGGGATCGATGCGCCGACCGAAGCGCCCCTCCAGGGCCACCATGAGTCGCGTCGCGGCGAGTGAGTCGAGACCGAGATCACGCAGTTTCGTGCGGGGATCCAGCCGGGCCGCGTCGACCTGCAGCTCCTCGCGAACCCAGTCGATCACGAATGCCGTGATCGCATCGTTGGCCGGCACGACGTCGCTGCCGCGGCTCTTCCACCGACCGACCGCCTCGAGCGAACCAGCGAGATAGGCGACTCGGCACGCGCGACGCTGGATCTTGCCGCTCGACGTGCGCGGAATCGTATTCTGGCGGATCAACACGATCTCGTCCGGTACGACGCCAATCGTTCCAGCGAGCTCGGTGCGGATGGCCTGAAAGAGCGCGCTGTCCCCGTCCGCCTTGTGCTGGCGCACTACTTCCGCGACGAACACGAGTCGCTCGCGTCCTGCACCCGCCACGCCGAACGCCGCCGTGAAACCGGACCGCAGGTGCGCGTGACTCCGCTCGGCCGCGACTTCGATGTCGTGCGGGTAGTAGTTGCGGCCATCAATGATGACGAGGTCCTTCAGTCGTCCGGTGACGATGAGCTGCCCCTGATCCAGCACGCCCAGATCGCCCGTGCGCAGATACACGCGGTCGGATCCCGCAAGCCGCGCCTGGAACGTGGCCATACTCGCCTCCGGACGGCCCCAGTATCCCGCCGCGACGCTCGCGCCCGCGACCCAGATCTCGCCCACCTGCTGCGCATCGCACGGCGCGCCCGTATCGGGATCGACAATTGCGACGCGCTGCTCCGCGACCGGCTCACCAGACGCAACGAGAGAGATGGGAGGCGAACCTCCGTCATCCGGACCTCGAAGCTCGCCCGACTCCAGTCTCCGCCGATCAGCGTGCACGACAAGCGACGCCCGTTCCGCCGGGCCGCCAGAGACCAGCAACGTGCCCTCGGCCAGCCCGTAGCAGGGTAGAATGACGTCGCGTCGCAACCCGCACGACGCGAAGGCCTGCGAGAAACGCTCGATGGTGTCGGCGCGGATCGGCTCGGCGCCATTGAACGACGTGCGCCAGTGCGAGAGATCGAGCGTCGCGCGTTCCGCATCGGCAATGCGCTCGACGCAGAGATCGTAGGCGAAGTTCGGCGCGCCACTCGTCGTCGCCCCATACTTCGACATCGCCTCGAGCCAGCGTAGCGGCCGCTGTAGGAAGGTGGCGGGCGCCATGAGCGCAGCCGATAGCCCCGCATAGATCGGCTGGAGGATGCCGCCGATCAGCCCCATGTCGTGAAAGGGCGGCAGCCAGAACACGCCGTTGTCGAGCGGACGATGACGCGATACGCGATGGATGACCGCGGAGTTGTGCAGCAGGTTCGAGTGCGCGAGCATCACGCCGCGCGGGTCGCCGGTCGAACCCGAGGTGTACTGCAGCATCGCCAGCGAGGCGCCCGTCACCGAGGGAGCACGCCAGCCGGCCGCGTCGCCGTCGGCGAGGCGCGCAGAATCGAGCCAGGTGAGCCCGCTCAGTTCGGGACTGAGCGCAAGCCAGCCATCGAGACGCGCCATGAATGCGTCCGACACGAGCGCGATGCGGGCACCGCAGTCCGCCACGATGCGCGCCACGCGCGGGTCGGCACGGCGCGGGTTGGGCGGGTAGGCCGGTACCGCGACGACGCCCGCGTACAGGCAGCCGAAGAACGCTGCGATGTACTCCAGGCCCGGCGGCACCAGCAGCACGACGCGATCGCCTGGGACGACGTGCTCGGCCAGGTGCGCGGCGATGGCTCGCGCGCGACGCTGGAGCGTGGCGAAGGTGAGCTCCTCTTCTTCGCGTCCATCCCCATTGATGAAGCGAAAGACGGTGTGCGACGGCTGGCGAGCGGCCCGGTACTCGAGCAGGTCCACCAGCGTCTGCACGCCAGCGGCGCGAGCATCGTCGGGCAACAGCTCACGTACGGTCACGCCCTCGGCTCCTCCAACGGTCTCGCGGTGACGTCGACCTTCGGCGGCCGGAGCCACTCCGCGTCGACGTACCAATTATACGTGTCCCTGACGCCCGACTGCAGGGGCACCGACGACTTCCACTCGAGTTCCTCGCGAATTCGTGATGCATCGCACAACCACCAGCGAGGCTTGGCGAGCGCCGCCTTGTTCCGATTGAGCATCGTGGACCGCCCGGTGAACGCGCTCAGCAGGTCACCGGCGTGCGCGGCGAGTTTGACGGCGGAACGTGGTACCTCGATGCGCAGCGGGCGTGAACCTGCCGCCGCGGCCACGGCGTCGTAGAGCTGTTCCCAGGTGACCGGCGACTGATCGGCCACGAAATACGTCTTGCCGGCAGCGATGGGCCTGTCCGCCGTACGCAGCAACGCATCGATCAGGTCGGCGACGTGCAGGATGGAAAAGGTGTGATCGCGCGGCGCAGCGAGCAGCGCGACACGCCGGCTCGCCTGCTTGAATGCCGCGAGAAAATCGTGATCACGGGGTCCGTAGACTGCCGAGGGACGGACGATAGTGATGGACAGCTCATCGCGATAGCGCACCACCGCCTGCTCCGCCTGCAACTTGCTGCGTCCATAGGCTTCGACGGGCACGGGCCGATCCGCCTCCGTGAGCGCTGCATCGGGCGACGGTGCGGGTCCAGCGGCTGCCTGAGAAGACATGAGCACAACGCGAGGCCGCTTCCCAGTGCGCGCGGCGAGGGCTGCCAGCACGTTGGCCGTGGGAAAGACGTTGCCGGCGCGAAACTGATCGAGCGTCCGCCCTCGCGTAATGCCGGCAAGGTGGAAGACCTGGCCTGCGCCCTCCCAGATGCGCGACTCGCGAACGGAGCGATCGTCCAGCAGGTCGGCCTCGAAATACTGTACGCGAGGGTCACGCTCGACGGTCAGCGTCTCCGGACGGAGCAGCGCGCGCACCTCGTCGCCGCGCGCGAGCAGTGCGTCCACGAGGTGCGAGCCGATGAAGCCCGACGAGCCGGTCACGACAGCGATCATCGCCGCAATCTGAGCGGTCCGCCTCTCGCCGCACAGTGGGGGCGGAAAGCTCGCGACTGGAAAGTGCGCGACCGCGGCGTAGCTTACGCGGTGTCGCGGCACTGCGCGGCATCGCGGGCCCTTAGCTCAGGTGGTTAGAGCAGCGGACTCATAATCTGACGGTCGCTGGTTCGAATCCAGCAGGGCCCATTCTTCCGACTCACATCGCCGTGTCGCGCGTCTGCATCACCGTCGACTTCGAGCCGGACTGTCCTCCGTATCTCAGCGCGACATTCCGCGGTATCGAACAGGGGGCGCCCGCACTGCTGGCGCTGTTCGCCGAGCGCTCCATTCGCGCCACGTACTTCACCACGGGTGCGGTGGCCGAGCGATATCCCGATGCGATTCGGGCGGTGGTGCGCAATGGCCACGAGCTCGCTTGTCATGGCGTCAGCCATACCGCGTTCGACATGTTGTCGGAGGCCGACGCGCGGAGGGAGATCGTCGATTCGGCCCGCCTGCTCCGGACCTTTGCGCCCGTCGGCTCCTTTCGCGCCCCATACCTGCGCTTCCCCGAGCCGTATGTTCGCCTTCTCGAGGACGCCGACTTCACGCTCGACTCGTCGCTGGCGAAGTACAAGTGGTCATACCTCAGGCGCCGCGTTCCCACCGCGCTGACCCGAGTTCCTGCATCGATGACGTCGTCCGTGCTGCGTCTGCCGGCCATCGTGCGCGATCCGATATTGCTCTCCCTTGCCGATCCGGTGGTCCTGTTCGTCCACCCGTGGGAGTTCGTCGACCTCACCAACGAAGATCTGCGATACGATTGCCGATTCCGCACCGGCGACATCGCACTGCGGTGCCTGCGTGCGGTCATCGAGCTCTTTCAGCGGCGTGGCGCCCGCTTCGTGACGATGCGCGAGCTGCTGCCTGGCGCGAACGCGGCGTGACGTCTCTCGGCGCAGGCCGGCGGCAACTCGCCTCGCTGGTAGCGCTGGCTGTAGTCACCGCGCTGATCGTGCTGGCGATTCGCCGCTTGAGCTTCGCGCGAGTGTTCGCCGAGCTGGGCGCGGCCAAGCCACTCTGGATCGTGCTGGCCATGATGTGCTTCGCGGCAATCCTGCCGCTCTGGGCGGTTCAGTGGCGAATACTGGCCCCATCGCACCCACGCGTCGCATTCCCCACGATGCTCGGCGTCGTCGGCATGACCTCGACGGTGCTCAATACGACGCCGTTGCTGGTTGGTGAGGCGGCGGGGGTCTACTTCCTCATCACGCGCGCAATGCTGACGCGAGCGGCCGCGCTCTCAGTTCTGGCGATGGACCAGCTCTTTGTCGGCGTGGCGAAGCTCTGCGTCTTGTCGGCCGCGGCAGCAATTGTCGTCCTGCCGGCATGGATGGCGAGCGGGGCCAGGGCGCTCCTCATCGTCGTCATGGGGCTGATGATGGGACTTGTGATGCTGGCGTGGCGCGGCGCGGCATGGAGTGTCGCGGCGGCTCCCTGGATTCCAGCTCGTGTTGCGCGGCTCGTCGCTGGCGTGGGGTCAGCGCTCGCGCCCATGCGATCCCCCTCGCGCAGCGGCGGTGCACTGGTACTCGCGCTGGCGAAGAAGACGGCGGAAGCGCTGGCGATCTTGTGCATGCAGCGCGCCTTTGGCCTGGATCTATCCGCCGCTAGCGCGCTGGTGATTCTCGGTGCGGTGAACCTGGCGACGCTGCTTCCCGTGGTGCCGGGCAATGTCGGCGTGTACGAAGCCGCGGTCGTGGTGGGCTATTCATACTTCGGCGTGGCTCCCGAACGGGCACTCGGCATCGCGGTCGTGCAGCACGCCTGCTTCTTTCTGGTGCTCGCGCTTCCCGGCTATCGATGGCTGGGACGCGGTGCGTTGTCACGCAGCACCGCCGCCGCTGCGTAGACTCGCTCGTGCAGCGCGGAGACGTCCCGCCAGGCGTACGGCGGCGGCACGGTGGCGTTGTGACGGGCGACGAACGCACGAAACGGCGCGTCCATGGCGAGCCGTGCCATCGCGTTGCCCAGCTCCCGCTCATCGCGCACGAGCAATCCATCGATGCCGTGACTGATGAAGTCGCGCGCTCCGGCGGCGAATCTCGCGATTACCGGAAGCCCCGCCGCTCTCGCCTCGAGCGCGGCGAGCCCGAACGACTCGAGCTCGCTCGGCAATACGAACGCGTGTGCCGCACCATAGAGTCGTCGTAGCGCCACGCGGTCCAGCTGACCCCGAAACTCCACCTGCTCGCCGAGGCCGAGTTCCCGAGCATGGCGGAGGAGCGCGACACGATCCGGTCCGTCACCCGCGACGACGAGCCGAATCGGAGGCGTGCCTGCCGTCAGCCGCGCAGCGGATGCGAAGGCACGCAGCAACGTCGCGGGCCGTTTCTTCCGTGAGAGTCGCATGGCCGACACGAATACGAACTCGCCGGTCCCGTCATCGCCGTCTCCAGATTGCGCGCCTCGCCAGAAGGATGCATCGACGCCGTTGGGAAGGATGGCGACCGCCGCCTGCGGGATCCATCGCGCGGCCTGGGCGGCGACAACACTGCTCACAGCACTTAAAACGATACGGTCGCGCGACCATCCGAACAGCGATTCGCTTGCGCCGAGCAGAAAAGCGCTTCTGTGAAGCATGGAGTGAAATGTCAGGACCGACGGCAGGCCCGCCCGCGCCGCGGCGAGGGCGCCCGCATACGCGAGCGGAGACACCACGCTCGCGTGCGCATGCACAACGTCGAAGCGCGCAGGCACGAGGAGGCTGCCGATGAAGGACACAGCGCCGGGCGACATGGCGAATCCGCCGACGGGCGAGAGCATGGCCGGCACGCGATACACGGGCACGCCGTCGACGACGGCGTCTCCCGGCGTCGTCGTGACGATGGTCGCATCGACACCACGCGCGCGGAGCGCGAGCGCCAGATCGCGCAGATGCAGCTCGATCCCGCCGACGCGCGGGAGAAACCAGTCACACACCAGCGCGACGCGCATCGTCGGCCGCCCGGACTAGCGCGCGAACCGCAGCGCGACGTCGGCGGCATAATCGCGACGCCGCCCCCCGATGAAGGCGAAGTTGGCAATGCGCTCGCCGCCAACGCGCGCCACGAGGCGCGTGCCCGACGCCACATCGGCGATGAGGGAGACGATGCCGCGATCGCGCTGCTCATTCGACGCCGGACCGATGCGCCGGATCACGAAGTAGTTCCCGCGGAGCTCCGTCGCATAGGTCGCCTTGCTGTATGTGGCGCGCCTGCCCTCCACTCCGATTCGCACTGACCCGGAGGGCTCCCAGAGCAAATTGGCGCCGAACGCCTTGGCATCCGGCCCCAATTCGTCGCCGAGCAGTCGGCCACGCGTCGCGATGCCGTTGCTGAGCGATCCGTGTGCGTACGTGCGGATGCCCGTGTGCTTCGCCGACAGTCGCATCGACAGCGGGGATCCGGCGATCGAGGGCAGCACGGCGCTGAACGTCTGCGCACCGTCCCAGGTGAACAGCGTCGGAATGCGGTGCACGTCGAAGTCGTCGATCAGCAATTCGCCAGTCAACGTCAGCCCACCAAGCCTCGCGAATCGGAGCCGCGCGTCGATGCCAAGCAGCTTGTCCGAGTCCACGTCGAGCGTGCGCGTGGTGTCGTAGTAGTTGTGCGTCCGGAAGATATCGATAAACGGAAGAAAATCGATCACACGGTTGCCGAGGCTGGATGAGCGACCACCCGAACCGCCGTAATGATTCATGAACGACGCGCCAAGCTCGAGCGAGGGTCGTGGCTGCACGCTCGCCTTGTACGCGAGCAGTTTCGAGTGCGAGCGGACGCGACTCGGACCCATCTCCGCCACGATCAGAGTGGCCTGCGCAGGCCCGAGCACCCGCAGAACGCCCGGCATCACGAACGGACGGTCGGACGAGAGCTTGATCAGGTCCAGCGCCGGAGCATCCGACGAGAAGAACAGCCCGTCTCCGCGAGACTGGCCCCATGCGATCTGCTGCCGCCCTAGGCTCAGCGCCACATTCCTGTACACTGCACGGACATTGGCAGCGAGCAGTTCCCCATCGCGCGCCAACACCGCGCTGTTGCGAGGCCAACGCTGTTCGAGTCGCTCCGTGGCCTGGGCCGAGATCCACGATGCAAACTCGATTCGCTGCGACAGTTCGAGCGTCATCGACTCACCACGCGCTGCCGGCCTGCCGACGCGTGGCCGCGCGAGCGGATCGATCGTCGCCTCCAGCGCGCTGGCGTTCGATCCGGCAAATCCTCGGCGCACCGCATCGGTGCTGGTGAATTGCAGGACGGCGTCATCGACGAGATGCACGGCTGGCCACGACGTCGGACGGTCAGCGTCCACGAGGAACCGGTCAGCCAGCCGCGCGATGATCGCATTCGCCGATGGCTCTACCTCGCTGCCGCTACCACCGTCCCTGCTGCGCGTTGCCATGGCATCCAGCGCCGCGCGTACGAGCCTGGCGAACTGGCCACGCGAGTACGGACGCTGGCCCGCGACACCCGTCTGGATCAACCCAAGCTCGCGGAGGCGGTCGATGTCGTCGTAGGCGAGGTCGATTGGCGATACGGTTCCGGTGCCCTGTGCAATGGCGCGCGGCACACCGGCCGCGATCAGTAGAAGGATCGCCGCACACGCGTTGCGGACACGAGAGACGGGCATCGGACGCCAGCGGGTCGTCAGGAGTCGGCGCGAACCGGAAAGGCGGCCCGCATGACTGCATCCAGTCGCTCACGGAAGATGTCGAAGGTGAAGTGTTCCTCGTACCGTGCGCGTGCCGCTTCGCCCATGGCGCGGCGGCGCTCGGTGTCGCCCAACAGCGAGATGATGGCCTGCGCCACCGAGTCGCGATCGCCGGCTGTCACCAACATGCCGGTGGTGCCGTCCTCCACGACCTCCTTCGCCGCATCGTCCGAGCCGCCCACGCACGGAAGGCCCGCGCGCATGGCCCGAAGGTACGAGAGGACGAAACCCTCGGACCGGCTCGGGAGCGCGAATCCTCCCGACTTGGCCAGCATCGCGTCGAGCGTGGACTCCGTGACGAGACCCGTGAAGCGAACGCTCCCGGTCAGCCCCATGCTGGT
>JBDSSY010000116.1:0-6838 GCA_039928585.1 Gemmatimonadaceae bacterium
CCTCCTCGCAGGCGATCCCGCGCGGCATTCCGCAGACCGTGCCCCAGGGCTCGACTCGGCGGGTCTGCACCGACGCGAACCGTGACGGCAGGTGCGACGATGGCGGCCCGTTGGTGCGCGTGACGCCCTAGTTCCTGGAAGCTCGACGACAAGACGAAAGGGGCGGCCACCTGGCCGCCCCTCTCGTCGTTTCATCTCGCCGAGCGACGAAGCCGCCGTCAGCGCCGCTCGCCCGTACCCAGCGCGGACCGTTCAGGCGTCGCGCCATTCTGGAGCTTGGCCATGAACCGCTGCGACTCCGAGATGCGCTCGATCTCGATCGACATCGCTTCCACCGCCTGCTCGATGCGCTGAAGCTGCCCGCTCATGGCGGGATCGGGCAGGGCCGGCGCATCGGCACGTCGCTCGAGCCGGCGGCCCATTGCCCGCGCCAGCGGCCAACCGATCAAGATCATGGCCACCATGATGAAGAAGGCGATGGAGATGTCCACTACCTGCGGGGGAATGACGTCGTTCGGAAACGCGGCCGGCTGTGTCTGTATCGTGTGCGTTCTGCTTCGCCACTCCTGGAGCGTACGCAACCGGGCGCGCGCACCGAAAAGCGCCTGCTCGGCTGCTCCGCGCTGATCGTCCGTCCGAGCGCTCCGCAACTGTTGCTGCGCGTTCCGCACCTCCTGCTCGGCAATCCGGATCTCGGACTTCATGTCGCGCGATTCCTCGACCGCGCGCGTCGCGTCCTGGATGGATTGGCGAATCTGGGTGCGAATCTGCTCGCGAGACGGCACATCCGGTATGTTCGGCGCCGACGGGGCACGTTCCTGGTTCACGAACACGATGCGATACTCGGACATGGCTGCACCTCGAGGTCTCTGTGCGCCCGCTCCGTGCTGGCGCCACACCAACCTACGCCACGCGGCGCACGGAAGTTACAGGTCCGCTTGTGCTCCCTCTCGTGACAGCAGCGCCGCCTTCCGGGCGATGCCCCAGCGATACCCCCCCAGCGCGCCATCGCCGCGCACGACGCGGTGGCAGGGGATGAGCACGGCGATCCTGTTGCTCGCGCAGGCGCGGGCCACGGCCCGAGCCGCGGTCGGACGTCCGAGCTGCTGCGCCACCGCCTGGTAGCTGCGCGTCGCGCCTTCCGGAATCTCCTGAAGCGCCCGCCACACCTGCCACTGGAACGCCGTCGCCCGCACGTCGAGCGGTACATCGGCGCCGGTCGCCCGACCCTCCACATGGGCCACCACGGCATCCACCAGCCGGTCGCGCGCATCGGTGGAGCGCGTGAGCTCCGCGCCGGAGAACTCGCCGCGCAGCGCGTCCACGAGCGCCGATTCGTCATCGCCGAGCGACACGGTGCAGACACCTCGCTCGGTGACCGCGACGAGCAACAGTCCGAGCGAGGTGGGCACGGCGGTGTAGTGGATGGTCTGGCCTGCGCCGCGCCGGCGGTAGGCGCCTGGCGTCATGCCGAGGACGTCGGCCGCCGTTTCGTACACGCGCCGCCCCGACGCGAATCCCGCGTCGTAGGTGGCGCGGCTCACCGTGGACCCCTCGCGGAGCGCGTGCTTGAATGCGCCGACCCGCCGCTGTTCCTGATACCGCCGGGGCGACAGGCCCACGACGCGCGTGAATGTCCGCTGCAGATGCGCCGGACTCACCTGCGCCTCGCGCGCGAGCCGCTCGAGCGGCAACGGCTCGGCAACGTGGTCGTGGATGTACCGTCGCACGCGCTCGGTGAGTGCGATGTGCGCGTCGGTGGCGGAGCGGGAGTCGGTCATCGTCATCGTCGTCATCGGAGTCTCCTCAGGGACGAGGACAATATCTCGATCAGGGGAGTGAACGAGCTATCCGATCCATGCTCGGGGGGGCGATTGAGTGCAGCGTGCCTGGCGAGCTTAAGGATCAACTACTGGTACTTGGTACTTGGTACCTGGTAAAAAGTACCGAGTATGACCGACGCTCTGGCCACTACCCGCCACGCCGCCATCGATGCAGTGCAGTACCTGGTACTCGGTACCAGGTACGAAGTACCAAGTACGCCCGTGGCGCCGGCCATTGTCCGCCACCGAGCGATCATTGCAGCGGAGTACCCGGTACTCGGTACCACATACGAAGTACCAGGTACGCCCGTGGCGCCGGCCATTGCCCGCCACCGAGCGATCATTGCAGCGGAGTACCCGGTACTCGGTACCGAGTACGAAGTACCAAGTACCATTCGTTTCCCGACCCCCGCCCCCGATCGCGATCTCCCCCCCTCGGCCCTACGCGGACTTCACCTCGCTCACCAGCTTCGTCAGCGACGATTTCGCGTCGCCGAACAGCATGCTCGTCGCCGGCGCATGAAACAGCGCGTTCTCGATGCCCGCGAACCCCGCCGCCATGCCGCGCTTGAGCACGATCACGCTCTTCGCATGATCCACGTCGAGGATCGGCATGCCATAAATGGGCGACGACTTGTCTTCGCGAGCCGCGGGATTCACCACGTCGTTCGCGCCGATCACGAGCGCGACGTCGGTCTGCGGGAACTCGCTGTTGATCTCGTCCATGTCGTACAGCTTGTCGTACGGCACGTTCGCCTCGGCCAGCAGCACGTTCATGTGTCCTGGCATCCGTCCGGCCACGGGGTGAATGGCGTACTTCACCTCGCCACCGCGCTTCTCGATCAGCTCCGCCAGCTCGCGCACGGCGTGCTGGGCCTGCGCCACCGCCATGCCGTAGCCCGGCACGATGATCACGCGCTGCGCGTACGCGAGCTGGATGGCTGCGTCTTCGGCCGACACCGATCGAACCGGCAGCGCCGATCCTCCGCCCACCGCGGCCGCGGCCGTCTCACCGCCGAACGCGCCGAACAGGACGTTGGCGAAGGAGCGGTTCATCGCCTTGGACATCAGGATCGCCAGCAGGAACCCCGACGCCCCGTCGAGCGCGCCGCAGATGATGAGAATGCTGTTGCCGAGTGCAAAGCCCGTGGCCGCGGCGGCGAGTCCGCAATAGGAGTTGAGCAGCGCCACGACGACCGGCATGTCGGCGCCTCCGATCGGCATCACCATGAGCACGCCGAGCAGTGCGGCCAGCCCGATCATCGTGTAGAACGCCGTGCTCCTGGTGGGATCCAGCACCACCATGGCGAACAGCACGAGCGCCGCGGCGAACATCGCGAAGTTCACGAAATTCTGTCCGCGATACGTCATCGGCTGGGAGGGAACCCACTCCTGCAGCTTCCCGGCGGCGATCAATGCACCTGTCACGGTGAGTGACCCGAGCAACACCTCGAACCCGAGCGCCGCCATCTTCGCCGCGCCGATGTGTCCCTCGCCTCCATGGAATGCCGAGTAGTACTCGGCCACGCCAACGAGCGTCGCGGCGAGCGCGCCGAAGCTCAGCGACATCGCGATCCGCTGCGGCAACGCCGTCGTCGGCACCTTCATGCCGAGCGGATAGCCGATGAGGGTACCGACGACGAGTCCACCGGCGATCCAGCGGTAGTCCACGATCTGGTGATTCATCAGCGTGCCGCACAGCGCGAGCAGCATGCCCACCGCCGCCTGCTGCATGCCGCGCCTCGCCTTGTCGGGGCGCGTGAGGCTGCGCAGACCGACAATGAAGAGGATGGATGCCGCGAGGTACGTGAGCTGCGTGATCGTCTCGCGCATCCGCTACTGCTTCCTCGACTTCGACGCGTCGTTGTGCGGCTCGCGGCGGAACATCTTCAGCATCCGGTCAGTGATGAGAAAGCCACCCACCACGTTCGTCGTCGCGCACACGACGGCGATGAAGCCGAGCGCCGTCGATACCGTTCCGCGATTGGCGCCGGCCGCCACCATCGAACCGACGAGCGAGATGCCCGAGATGGCGTTCGTGGCGGACATCAGCGGCGTGTGCAGCAGCGGCGGCACGCGCGTGATCACCATGAAGCCGACGAACGCGGCGAGGACGAAGACATAGAGTTCCAGGATCAGCATCGCATTCGCATCACTTGGGGTGAGGGACGACGACCTGCCCGTCGCGCACGACGGTCATCGCCGACGTGATCTCGTCGTTGCGGTCGAGGTGCAGCGCACCCTCGTGCGACAGGTGCGTCACCAGCGCGAGGATGTTCTTGCCGAACATCTGGCTGGCGTGATATGGCACGGTCGCCGGCAGGTCCACGGGCCCGAGGATGGTGACATTCCCCGACTTCACCGTTTCACCAGCGATGGTGAGCTCGCAGTTGCCGCCCGATTCCGCCGCGAGATCGATGATCACCGCGCCGGGCCGCATGTGCGTCACCATCTCGGCGGTGACGAGCCGAGGAGCGGGCCGGCCGGGGATCTGCGCGGTGGTGATGACGAGATCCACTTCCTTGAGATGCGCGGCCAGCGCATCGCGTGTCCGCTGCGCTTCGTCCTCACTTTGCGCACGCGCGTATCCACCCGTGGTTTCCGCTCCGGCGCCCACCAGCTCGGCGGCGACGAAGGTGGCACCGAGCGATTGCACCTGCTCGCGCGCGGCGGGTCGGACGTCGAACGCCGACACGACGCCACCGAGGCGGCGCGCGGTGGCGATCGCCTGCAGGCCGGCCACTCCGGCGCCGATGACGAACACGCGCGCCGGTGACACGTTGCCCGCCGCCGTCGTGAGCATCGGCAGGAACTTGGGCAGCGCGCTCGCGCCCACGAGGACGGCCTTGTAGCCGGCCACGGTGCTCTGCGACGACAGCACGTCCATCGATTGCGCGCGCGTGATGCGCGGCACCTGCTCGAGCGCGAGCGCGGTGACGTTACGCGCGGCGAGTGTGGCGAGCAGCGGGCCGTTGCGCGAAGGCGCGAGCAATGCCAGCAGCGTCGCCCCGATCGGCAGCTTTTCCACTTCGGCGGGCGTGGGCGGCTGCACGCGGCAGACGAGCGCCACGTCGGCGTAGAGCGACGCGCCGTCGACGATCGCCGCACCAACCGACTCGTACGCCGAGTCGGGAAAGCCGGCGCGGGATCCGGCGCCGGCCTGCATGCGAACCTCGTGGCCGTTCTTTACCAGGCGCCCCGCGCTGTCGGGAGTGAGGGCGACTCGGTGCTCGCCCGATGCAGTCTCGAGAGGAACGGCAATGCGCATGGGCGGAAAAGCTAGCGGGTGATCAGGTGGATGCTAGGACGCGCATACGCATTCGTGATCGGTGTCACGCACTGAGTCCTCGCACCACCCGCTCCATTTGCGCGAGATGCCGGCGTACGTGCACGACGTGAATGTTGAACACGTCGCCGAGATTGAATCGGAGAATCGGGATTGGCAGAGCCGGCGACGCCATGCGGAGTGCGCGCCAGTCCAGCGTCGCTGCCTGATCCATCAACGCGGTCAGGCGGGTGTCACGACCGAGAAAATCTTCGACGACGCCTGGTTGGGGTATGGGTCCGGGGCGAAAGCTCTTCGGCGCTTTCATCGGGCGCGGATTCTCGAGCATGCGTGCGAGCTGTCGACCGATGAAGGTTGGTTTCCACTCGCGCGCTGGCGCGCCGGCATCGGGGCGTGCACCGCGCACCAGGGTAGACAGCGGTTCGTGATAGAGTTGATCGGTCACGCACAGGTGCTGCAACACCTCCCCGACGCTCCAGCTCCCCGGAGCCGCGCGCCGCACGAGGCGTTCGGGGTCGAGTGTCCGAGCGAGCTCGGCGATCCGCGCGTGGTTGGCGAGCGACTCGGTACGGAGCTGCGCATGGAGTTGGTGTTGGGTCAGTGTCATGAGGTTGGCGGATGGCGGGATGGTGCGACGGCGGGAAAGAAACACGTCGACGATCGCTGGGCAACGGCGGCGACAACCGTGCGCGACTGGCTGCTGTCCAATAGCTTCACGCCTTCATCCACCGGAGCTTTCTCATGTCGTCCGCTCGTCTCGCTGCCACCGTCGTGATCGGTGCCCTCGTCGCCACAGTCGTCGCGTGTGCGACGCAGCTGAGCACCATGTCACAGGTGCCGACGACCGGCGCGCTCCCGCTCAAGCTCGCCCCTCGCCCCACCGCATCCGCCATCACCCCGGCGGATCTGATGACGCGGCTCTACATCTTCGCGGACGACTCGATGATGGGGCGTCAGGTGGGGACGGAATACAACCTGAAGGGCACCGCATACATCGAACGCGAGGTGCGACGTCTGGGACTGGTTGCGGCGGGCACCGACGGCTACTTCCAGAATCTCCCGCTATACGTCTACTCCACAGACAGCGCGACGTCGATGCGCGTAGCCGGCGAGACGCTGGCGCGGGGCACGGATTATCTGGTCTATACACGGCGGGAGGCCCGCATTCAGCTCGGGGGCACGCCCGTCGTCCACGGCGGATCGGCCACGGACTCGGCGACGTGGATTTCGGGCGATGCGGCGGCGGGCAAGCTCGTGGTACTCAGCGTACCGTCGACGAGTAGTCCGCTTCAGATCTTCTCCGGCTCCTCGCGATACGGTCGTGCTGCGGCGCTCGTCGTTGTCTCGCTCGATCGGCTCAATCCCAACGTCCAGCGCTTCGTCTCGCGACGCACGGCGCTCACGCCCGACGACGCGCCGCCCGCGGGCCCGCCCACCGTGTTCGTGTCGCCACGAGTCGGCGGTCTGCTGTTCGGCGCTGCGGCCGACGCCATCGCGCCGGGCACCGCTGGCAAGCCGCTCGAGGGCACACTGGTGCTGCATCAGGCACAGGCACCAGGCCGCAACGTGATCGCGGTCATTCGTGGCAGCGATCCCGTGCTTCGGAACGAATATGTGGCGATCGGCGCCCACAACGACCACATCGGATTCAACAACAGCCCGGTGGATCACGATTCCATCCGCGCGTTCAACATGGTGGCGCGTGTGCAGGGCGCCGACAGTCCGCGAC
>JBDSSY010000117.1:0-11719 GCA_039928585.1 Gemmatimonadaceae bacterium
TAGAACGGGCGCGGATTCAGGTTGCTCATGCGCGTCCAGTGCGACCCGCCATCTTCGGACCGGAAGACGCCGCCTTTCTTGCTGTGCGGATCGTCGATGTTCTGCAGGCCGCCCTCGTCGCTCTGCACGATGGCATAGACGACCTTCGGATTCTTCGCATAGATCGACAGGCCGATGCGGCCGGTGAGCGTCGGCAGGCCATCAGTGAGCTTCTGCCAGGAGATGCCAGCATCGGTGCTGCGGAAGATGCCGCCCACATCCACGCCGCCGGATGCCTGCGCGCCGTACGAGAACTCGTAGGGCCGCCGCCGCCGCGCGTACATGGCGGCGTACACGATGTTGGGGTTCACGGGATCAATCGCGACATCCCCCGCTCCGGCGCGCGTGTCATTCGGCGCAGGGGCGGCGAGCACTTTCTTCCATGTCACGCCGGCGTCGCTCGTCTTGTAGAGACCGCGGTCGACGCCGTGAGACCAGAGGTCGCCGCCGGCGGCTGCATACGCGGTACGTGGATCGTTCGGCGCGACGACGATCCGCCCGATCGCTTTCGTGGCGGCGAGGCCGGCATGCGTCCACGTCCCCCCGCCATCGGTGGAGCGGTACACGCCGTTGCCCCAGCTCACGGAATTGCGGTCGTTGCCCTCGCCTGTCGCCACCCAGATCACGCTCGAGTCCGACGGCGCAATCGCGATGTCGCCGACGGATGCTACCGCTTCGTGCTCGAAGATCGCGGACCAGGTGATGCCATTGTCCTGCGACTTCATGATGCCGCCGGTGCCGAGTGCCACATACATCGTGCCCGGGGTACGCCAGTCGGCGGCGATCGCGCTCACGCGATCTCCCATGACGGCGGGTCCGATGGAGCGTGCCGTGAGAGCGCCCGGCAGCACGATGGTGAGCGAATCGCCGGCGCGTGCGCCTGCGGGCCGAGGCTCGAGACGCGCCTGCTCGCGCTGCGCGGCGAGTGGCGCCACGGGGAGCACGAACGCCAGCGTCGCGACGAAGGTCGCGGCACGAAGGGATGCAATCATTGAAGTGGACGGGAAAGCGGGAAGGGCGGGGCAGGGAGCCAGCACCCGGGTAGCACCGATATTGCCTCGCAGGTCGGCGACGCGCAACGGGCAACAGGAGGCGAATCGAGAATGAAGTCGACCGAGGAAATACGGCGCGCGAGTGCACATCGGCCGCCATCGCGCCTGCCGCACTTTCAGCTCGCCGATCAGTTCGGCCGCGAGCGCGATGAACTGACGTACGAGGGCATTCCCGTGATCGTCGTGGCCGGCAATCGCGAGGGTGCGAACGGCGTGGCGCTGTGGACGGCGGCGTTGCGCGAAGTCATCCGGTCAGCGAGCAGTACCGAGGTGCTGTCGGTCGCTGATCTTGGAGGCGTACCACGCATGCTCCGGCGGTCGGTCAGTCGAATGCTGCCCCGCGATCCCGCACACTGGTGCGCGCTCGACTGGGACGGACAGATCGGTGCCCGCATTCGGCGCGACCACGGACCCGCGGTGGCGGCGGCGTACGGCACCGACGGAATGCTTCGCGTGTGGTCTGCACTACCGCTCGACATCGTGGACCGCGCGATCCTCGCGAAGCTCGTTCAGGGCGCGGAGGATCCGCCGTCGAGGTAGCGCGACCGCCTCTGGTGGCCGAGCGCTGCGGATGTATCCTATGTCGCGCCAGCGTCGCTCATTCCACGAACTTTCCGCCCTCGCCATGATCCGCCTCGCCACTCGCGCTGCGCTCATCCTGCTCGCCGTGTCGCCCGCGGCGGCCTGCACCGGGATGCCCGCGCCGGCCGCTGCGCCCGCCGCACAGGCATTCCCGTCCGATTCCGTCATTCTCGCGATCATCCGCCAACGCGTCGAGGATAAGCGCAGTGCCGGCATCGTGATCGGTCTGCTCGAACCCGACGGACGCACGCGCGTGATCGCGCACGGCGATCCGGGATCGGGACAGCCACCGCTGGACGGCAACTCGGTGTTCGAGATCGGATCGATCAGCAAGGTCTTCACGTCGACAGTGCTCGCGCAGCTCGTGCAGGAAGGGAAGGTGAAGCTGGAGGATCCGGTGCAGCAGTATCTGCCGTCCACCGTGCGCATGCCAACGCGCAACGGTAAGCAGATCACGCTCGGCAGCCTGTCGGAACAGAATTCCGGATTGCCGCGCATGCCGACGAACTTCAAGCCGGCCGATCCGGCGAACCCGTATGCGGATTACACGGCGCCACAGATGTACGAGTACCTCACGAGCCACCAGCTTCGACGAGATCCGGGTGCACAGTTCGAGTACTCCAACCTGGGCGTCGGCCTGCTCGGCCATGCGCTCGCTCGCGCGACGAATCAGTCGTACGAGGCACTCGAGCGTTCGCGCATCTGGGGTCCGCTTGGCATGGAGCACACGGCGATCACCCTCACGCCCTGGATGAAGTCGCACCTCGCGCTGGGACACGACCCGGAGGGCAAGCTTGCGGCGAACTGGGATCTCGACGTGCTCGCGGGCGCAGGCGCCATCCGCTCGACAACGTACGACATGCTCAAGTTCGCCGACGCCAACCTGCATCCCGAGCGCAGCGCTCTCCATCGCGCGATGGCGTTCGCGCAGAAGGAACGCGCGGCCGCCGGTCCACACCGCATCGGATTGAACTGGGTCGTGCAACCCAACGGGGGCGACACCATCGTCTGGCACAACGGTGGCACGGGTGGTTACCGCACCTTCCTCGGACTCATGCCATCACGCAAGACGGCAGTCGTGGTCATGACGAATTCCACCGGCATCGGCGCGGACGACGTTGGATTCCACCTGCTCGACTCGAAACTGCCACTCACGCCGAAGGCTGCGCCAATCAAGCAGCGCACCGCCATCGAGCTCCCCGCGGCGACGCTCGCGCGATACGTCGGCACCTACCAGCTCGCACCAGAGTTCGCGCTGGAGGTGACCGCGGCCGATGGCGCGCTCTGGGCACAGGCGACGGGACAGGGCAAGCTCCGGCTCTGGGCAGAAGCGGAAACGGAGTTTTTCCTGAAGGAAGTGGACGCGCAGGTCACCTTTGTGCGCGATGCCACGGGCGCGGTCACATCGCTCGTGTTGCACCAGAACGGACAGCATCCGACGGGAAAGAAGGTTCGGTAACACCCGTCTTGCGGCACGACCGTTGCCACTCTCCGCCTGCACAATCACTGAGAGGCACCGATGTCACACGACAAGAGCCCGACCGGGCACAAGCACGATGCGAGCGACCGTGCGCTGGACAAGAGCGCTCACGCCGAGCAGGTCGCTGAAGAGAAGGTCGCGGCCGAGCAGGGTCATGATGAGGCGGAAATTCGCAAGCATGACGACGCCGGCAAGGACCGTTTGTTCGAAGGTCGCCAGCAGCACGACGCGGCCGAGAAGAACAGCGAGAAATCACGCCTCGCGAAGGACGTCGATCGCCACAACCACGACGCGTAGCGAGTTGGAGCGACCGTGAGCTGCTGCTTCGCGGTGCAGGCGGGGCAGCAGCATGCAGATGAATCAACCCGCGCTACGTCACGGCGGGTGTGTTCATCGCGCGCTGGCCTGCAGCACGGGCACCGGATCGATCGCCGTTCCCTTCGACCACCGCTTCACGTCCGCGCTTCGCGCAACCGCGAAGTGCAGATGTGGCGCAGTGGGTGATGCGTTTCCGGTGGAGCCCACGTAGCCGATCACCTGCCCACGCGCGAGCGCGATGCCGTCGCGCATGTCCGGCGCATAGCGGTCGAGATGCGCGTACATCAGGATAAACCGCTCGGACGAATCAGCCGCGTACACCATGAGCCCGCCCGCGGCACTGGTGAACAACTTGAGCACGCGACCCTTCGCGGCCGCGCGGATGGGCGTGCCGCGCGGCGCCATGAGATCGAGCGCCTGATGCTGGCGCGTTCCCCCGCCACGCCGCTCGTTGAAGTTGCTGCGCAGCGAGGCAGGATTGATGGCATCGAGCGGCATCGCCATCTCGCGCGAAAGCAGCGCGAGATCGTCGGCGGTAACGGTCTCTGCGCCGCTCGGGGCGAGCGGCACCACATCGGATGCGTCAAGCTTCGCGACCTGTGACGTGTTGGCGGTCATTCCGGATCCGCCGTCGTCGCCGACCGTGCCCTGCCGTTGCGTGATCGGCGCCGCCGACGTCATCGGCGCCGTCGATATTACCGCGGCGCTGGACGAAGACATTCCATACCCGCGCGCCATGCTCACCGCCGTGAGTACCATGGCGATGACGAGCGCGCATTCGACGTAGCTGATCACCTCGATGCGGCCCGCGTCGCGCGGATTGGGCAGGGCCTTCTTCGTGCGCCAGCGCATCAGCGTCATCATCGGCCAGATCTCGAGTGCGAGAAGGGCCAGGAAGAGCGTCATCTTCAGGTAGAAGACGTGATTCCCGAAGTAGTACGACGTGCTCTTCTCGGTGCTCCCGAATAGTCGCCAAAGACCGGTGGACAGCCACAACACCGCCGCCACGCCCCACCAGGCGTCACCGACGAACGCTCGGCGCAGGGCACGCTGGTCGGCGGGATCGTGAAGCGAATCGCGCAATGCGCGCGCACGCGACCACACGCCGGCAAGTCCGACGGAGAGGGCGAGGAGATGCAGCCAGGCGAGGACGAGACGAGTGTCCATCGCAAATGTTAGCACCGTGGCGCTGTCCGCATCAGGCTCGGCCGAACGATCGGGGCTGACGCCATGGATGGTGGAGCGACACGCGCTCGGCGTGCGGCGAACGGCGCGAAGCCACGTGCGGCGAAAGGCGTGCGGCGTGTCGCGCGGGGAGAGGCGTACGGCGTGAGGCGTGGAATAGGGAAGGGGCGGTTGGATTTACTGCAGTCACCCAATCGCCCCTTCCGAATCCCCGCCGCCCGCGCCCCGCCGCACGACGCGCCGTACGTCTCTCGCCGTACGTTGGCGCGGCGGAACGCCCCTCGCGACCGGGCGAAGAACAGGACGCTCTACAAACTCGCGACGATCCGATCCATCTGCCCGATGTGCCGGCGTACGTGCACGGCATGCAGCAGGAACGCGTCGCCGATGTTGAACCGGAGCGGCAGCCACGGGGCCAACGGCGGGGCGAAACGCAGGGCGCGCCAGTCGAGCGACCGTGCTTCATCCATCGTCGCGAGATAGCGGGTGGTCTGGCCAAGAAACTTCTCGACCACGCCGGCGCGCGGGGTGCCGGGACGTCCGATCTTCGGTGAGACGACCGGCTTCGGCTTCTCCAGTGAGCTGACGATCATCTTTCCGATGAAACTCGGGCGCCACTCGCGCGCGGGCGCTGCAGCGTCGAGCCGCGCGCCGCGCATGCGCTTCACGACCACCGGAAGAAAGAGCTCGTCCATGAGAAGCAGGTGCTCGAGCGTCTCCCCCACGCTCCACGCACCGGGCTTCGGCTTGCGCACGAGGCGTTCCGGGTCGAGCGACCTCGCGATGGCCGCCACGCGCGCATGGTTCTCCCGCATCTCGGTGCCGAGCCTGGTGTGAAGGTCGCGCTGCGTGATGGACATGGGTCGGTCGGCTGGAGAGGGGGCGAGGGCACCGGGAATCGGGCGCATCGAAAGAATGCGGCAGCGAGACGGGATTCGCCAACAATTGCGGGCACGGAAACGCTCGCTGCCAGAAGTCGCGCTGACGTACGCCTCTCGCCGCACGTCACGGTAGCGCCCCGCATCACGACGCGCCGTACGCAGTAAGCCGTACAAAGCTCGCGCCGTTCACCCCATCGCTGCCAACACCCGGTCGAGCGCATCGTAACTCCCGTTGACGCCACCTTCCATGCCGGAACCGAGCATGCCGTCACGCTCCTCGGTCGTGTGAGCGAGCATGACGCTCACAAGCCTCGTTCGGCCGTCGCCGAGGTCCTCGAGCGTCGCGGTCTCCACCATGACGTGGCCAGGCATGCCATCCCACTCGAACGTGCGCACGGTGCGCTCGGTGGGTACCACCTCGCGGTAGCGACCCTCGAAGCCATGGACGCCGTGCGCGGAATGTTCGACGTAGCGCCAATGTCCGCCGCGCTCCTGCTCGTCGCGTTCGATGACGAGCGTGTTGCCACGCCCCCACCACTGCGCGATGAGGGCGGGATCGGACATCGCCCGCCACACGCGCTCGCGCGGAGCATTGAAGATTCGCTCGATGCGGATCTCCCGATCGAAGGGAGTGGTGACGGTAGCGCGATTGAGGGTGATGGTCATGATGGGTCACCTGAGGTTCGCTCGAGGAATTCCCCGAGTCGGTCGTAGCGGGCCTCCAGCATGGCTTCATAGCGCGTGATCCAGTCCGTCTCTTTCTGCAACCTGCGGGGCGCGGGCCGGCAGTAGCGTACGCGCCCGATCTTCTCCGTGGTCACGAGTCCCGCGTGCTCGAGCACCTGGACGTGCTTCTTCATGCCGGTAAGGGTCATGTCGAACGCACCGGCGAGGTCACTGATGGATGCCTCGCCTCGGCCAAGCCGTTCGAGCACGCGGCGTCGCGTGGTGTCGCCGAGGGCGGAAAAGGCACTATCGAGTCGTTTGGAAAGGTGAACCATATGGTTCAGTATTATACCACGACCTCTGGTGCGCAAGAGGGGTGTCGATGCTCAGGGGAATCGCTCCACGCTGAACACTTGTTCGCCGTACGCCTCTCGCCGTACGTAGCGGCGGCGCCCCGCCTCACGACGCGCCGTACGCCTCTCGCCGTACGTAGCGGCGGCGCCCCGCCTTGACCGGCACGCAGAAACCTCAAATCACTCCGATACTCACAGAGTATCGACCCCAACCAAATATGTCTTGGACCACATCGCCCAACTCTGGTAACTCTCGATCACCACCGATGCTCCATGCTCGCAACTCTCAACACCGGAGTCACCATGCACATCATTCGTTCGCTCGTGTCACCCATCGCGGTCGCCGTGCTCACCATCGCCGCCATCGAGACCGCCTCAGCCCAGTCCACCGTCGCGACAGCCAATGTGCGACTGGCCACTCGGTCGGCTGACCTCGTCGATGCGCCGCGCCAGCGCACAATCGCCATCTACCAGTTCGATGGCTCGCACGAAGGCCTTCCCGCGCAGGTGACGGTGGCCGATTCAGCGGGCAAGCTCGTCGCCTCGTACCGCCTCCGCGACGGATGGGCGGACCGCCCGATGACCGTCGCAGTCGCCGATTCCGACATTCTGCTTCAGGCGTATACACCGCGGGGCTCGCTCACGATGGTGTTCTACCAGCAGAACGACCCGGATGCCGCTGTCCCACTGGTCGGTCTCTGGTCGCTCGGCACGCGCCAGGGAGAGCTCCGTGCCCGCTCCGCGCGCTGAGCAGGAGTTGCACGCCGGCGCTCGTCACGTGGACCCGAACGTGACCGAGTCGCCGGACTGGCCAACCACGTACCATCCTCCGGGCGTGATCCGTCTCGTCACGCCCGCTGAGGAAGCGGTGCTGCTCCGGCGACGCCGCCTCGCGCTCGTACCGTCGCACCCGGACGGATTGCACACCCGGTAACGGTCGTTCGCGCCCGCGATACCTTTCGGGTCTGGCCTTACTCGGCGCCGGCCCGCGAGGCGGCGTCGCTTCCTCGATGACGCAATTGCATGCCGGAGTCCGAGGTTCTGTGCGTCGGTGAAGTCCTGTGGGATGCCCTGCCGGAAGGACTATTTCTGGGAGGCGCGCCGTTCAACGTTGCATGTCACCTGCGCGCCGCCGGCACGCTCGTCTCCATGGTGAGCCGAGTCGGCGACGACCGGCTCGGCGATGAAGTCCTTCGTCGCGCGGCACGGTACGGCGTTGGAGTGGATCTCATCCAGGTGGATCCGGCACTGCCCACCGGATTCGTGCGGGTGGTCGTGAACGAGGCGGGCGAACCGTCCTACGACATCCTCGAGCCGGCCGCGTGGGACGAGATCGCGCCGACGCCGGCATTGCTCGTGCGCGCGGCCGCCGCGCGCGCGATCGTGTTCGGCACGCTGGCGCAGCGGCACGCCAGCTCGCGACGGACGATCGAGCGCCTGTGGGAATCGAAGGCGCTGATGGTGCTCGACCTCAACCTCCGTCCGCCGTACGACGAGCGCGAGATCGTCGCGCGATCGCTTCACCGAGCCGACGTCGTGAAGTTGTCGGAGAACGAACTGGCACACATCGCCGGCTGGTTCGGGCTCACGGGCAACACGCGCGAGATGGTCGCCGGCCTCGTGAAAACGTTCGCTTGCCCGGTGGTCTGCGTGACACGCGGCAGTGCGGGCGCCGCACTCTGGCGCGACGGCCGGTGGAGCGAACAGCCAGGGTACGCGGTGGAAGTGCGGGACACGGTGGGTTCCGGAGATGCATTTCTCGCCGTGCTCCTGTCGGGATTGCTCGCGGGCAGTGGTGGTGCCGTGGAAGACGAGACGCTGTTGCAGCACGCCAACCTGATCGGCGCATACGTCGCAACGCAGTTCGGCGCGCTGCCCTCCGATCAGCGCGTGGCCACTCCACCACTCACCGAGGATGCGCCGGTTCGGGCGCGCCGCCGGCCCCGCAAGCGCTGAGATGGAGCTCCGGCATCTCCGCTACTTCGTCGCCGTCGCAGAAGAGCTCCACTTCGGTCGTGCCGCGACGCGACTGCGTATCGCGCAGCCCCCGCTAAGCCGGCAGATCCGTGACCTCGAGCGGGAGATTGGCACGCCGCTGTTCGAGCGCGTGCCTCGCGGGGTGGAGCTCACGGCGGCAGGAAGCGCCTTCCTGTGCATCTACCAAGCGTGGGGCTCTCGTTGTTCGAGCTCGATCCCGTGCGTCAGGCCGAAGCCTTTCGCGACGGGCGAATCGACCTTGGCATCCTGCATGGTCCACCGCTCGACGCCGACCGCTGGCTTCGGGTGGAAACCATCTATACCGAACCGGTCGTCCTCGCGGTGCCCAGATCGCATCGGCTCGCGGGGCGCGTCCGCTTCACGCTCAGCGGACTGGCCACCGAATCGTTCGTGATGTTCCCGCGCGCGGTCGCACCGGCCATGTACGACGATCTCGTGGCGCGCTGCAGATCGGCTGGATTCTCTCCCCGCATCGTGCAGGAAGCCGCCGGCTGGCACACGCTCGTGAGCCTCGTCGGCGCCGGTGTGGGCCTGGGATTCGTGCCGCGGTCGCTGACGACGGCGCAACAGCACGGCGCCGCCTACCGGACCATGCGAGATCTCTCGGTGCACATGACGCTGGCCGCGGCGTGGAAGAGTGGCGAGCGCTCGCCGGTACGGGAGCGTTTCGTCATGGCGTTGCGCGCGGTGGCGGGGGCACGAGCGCGGTGATGCTGGCGTAGGCACCGTCGCGTTGCGGGAATCACGTCCATGGCTGAACTTCTCTGCCGCATCATTCCCCAGCCCGGAGTCGCCATGGACCGCCGCAGCTTTCTCTCGACGTTGGGCGTCGCCGCCGCCGCGCAGATCGGCTGCGCGTCCGTCGGCCAGCCTGCCGTCACCCGATCGCGCCGGCTCGCGCGCGTCGGTCTTCAGCTCTACAGCCTCCGCGATGACGCGCGCCGCGACCTCGAGCGCACACTCGCCGACATCGCCACCGCCGGTTACCGCGACGTGGAGATGCTTGGCTCGTTCAACAACTTCGGCATGGCACCGGCGCAGGTGCGCAAGGTTCTCGAGCGCAACGGCCTACGGGCGCCGTCCACCCATGTCAGCGGCACCGCGCTCGATGACCTCGAGCGACAGCTCGACGACGCCCAGGCGCTCGGCCATCAGCATCTCATTGTGGCCAGCTTGCCGATCAAGGGCACGCCGACACTCGACGACTACCGGCGCTGGGCGGATCGGCTGAACGACGCCGGACGCCGCGCGCGCACGCGGGACATCTGGGTGGGATTCCACAACCACGCCGGGGATTTCACGCTCGTCGACGGGATGGTGCCGTACGATCTGCTGATCGAGCGCACCGATCCCTCGTTCGTGCGCATGCAACTCGATACCGGTAACCTGGCCATGGCGAGCCGCGATCCGCTCGACTACATCAGGCGGTTCGGCAACCGATACTGGTCGTTCCACATCAAGGACGTGCCGCAACTTGGAGCGAAAAACGACACCGACCTTGGCAAAGGCGTGCTCGACTTCCGTCGCCTGCTTGCGAGCATCGACGACATCGATCGGAAATTCCTGTTCGTCGAGCAGGAGACTTATCCGACCGGCACACCGCTCGAGAGCGTCACGCGCGGTTACGCGTACCTGTCGAAGCTGGAGTTCTGAGGTCGAAACAGTCGACGCGCTGGCGTCCTGACGCCGAACCGCTCCCCAATCAGGCGCCTGCGGGAGCGGCCTTCGGCGTGACAGGCGTAGCCGTGTACTTCAGCGTCGCGATGGCCGCGATCATCTGAGCGACCGTCACCTTCGATGGATCGTAGGTGACGACGGCCTGGTGCGTTTCGTAGCTCACCACGGACTTCGACACGCCCGCAAGCCGGTTCAACACCGTCCTGACGCCAATGGCGCATCCGCCGCACGTCATGCCCTGCACATCGAGCGTCACGGTCTCGAGCACCTGCACCTCTGCAGCGAACGGAACGCTCGCCGGCGATGCCGTTGCACTGGCGTAGGCCGTACGGGTCGCGACCGGCACGGGCGACTTGCACAACTCACACACGGAAAGCAGGCCGACAGCACCGAGCGCAAGCGCGCCTTGAATCAGATTGAAGGACACGGAATCACCTCTCGAGCATGGATGAAGAAAGCACGATCGCCGCGCTTTCACTCAGATGAACAGCACGGACCACTGCGGGAACGTGAGGAAGACGAGCGCCATCAGGGTCGCGACCCACAGCGATATCCGATCGCGCACGGAATACCGCGGGGCAGCGCAACTTCCATCCGATCCACCAGCCATACCATCGGCCCGAGAAACCGTACGCCGGCGTCCGTATACCACATAGAATCCCACAGCGAGGAGAGCGAGCGTCAACACCGTGAACAACGGACGGAGCGGCTCGAAGCTGCTGGCGAGCCCCGCCCCGACGCCGAACGCGACGAACACGAGTGGTCCCACACAGCAGAGTGACGCGAGAAACGCTGCCCCCACCGCGCCGAGCGCGGCGAACAGACCCTTGCGAGGCACGGGGTCGCTCGTCGAAGTCGCATCGCGCTCAGCCATGCTTCAACACCTTGCCCAGTGCGCTGCGCAGGCTGGCGAGCGCCGCTTCTCCGTCACCCGCTTCGATACGGCCGAGCACGCAGGTGGCCATGTGTGCCTGGAGCAGCTCAGCCGCGATGCCATTGACCGCCTGCTTGAGCGCCGAGACCTGCACGAGCATGTCATCGCACGACTTGTGCTCGGCCAGCATGCGCTTCACGCCGCGGACCTGGCCTTCGAGCCGTGACAGCCGATTGTAGATCGCGCCTTCCGAATCGGGGGTGAGATAGAGATCGTCGATGTTCGCGCCCGCGAGTACCGGAAGCGACGTCGCGCGTTTCCTGGCGACCTTTCCGGTGGTGCGAGATTTTTTCGTGTCGCTCATGTATGCCTCATGCGCAGCAGCTCAGCTTCGAGATGTCCATCGAGAATCCCTGTGCAGCGAGTTTCATGCTCTCGCCCCACGTGAGATACGGGTGCAGCGTTCCGGACAGGTCGCGCGCCGTGAGCCCGAACCGCACCGCCAGCGCCGCCTCGCCCATGAACTCCCCGGCATTCGGCGACACGGCCTGGACACCGAGAATTTTACCGCTCCCCGACTCGGCAACGATCTTCACCAGCCCGCGTGCATCGTG
>JBDSSY010000118.1:0-7620 GCA_039928585.1 Gemmatimonadaceae bacterium
AAAGCATTCTCCTCGTCCTTCCCGTGCTGCTGTTTTCCGTGATCGCACACGAGATCGCCCACGGATTGGCGGCACTGAGGCAGGGAGACCGAACGGCGCTCGAGGCGGGACGGTTGAGCTGGAACCCGGCCAGGCACATCGACCTCTACTTCACGATCCTCCTGCCGCTCATCATGCTGACGGGATCGCTCCTCGCCGGCGGGCGCGGCATCGTCCTCGGTGGCGCGAAGCCCGTGCCGGTGGATCCGCGCAACTACCGCCACCCGCGGCGCGGCGACATCATCGTGTCCCTGGCCGGCGTCGCAACGAATTTCGTGATCGCGCTGGCGTGCGCCGTTCTCATCGTGGCCACGGGACTGCTCGCGCGCTCGGTGCCGCTGCTGGACACGACAATCGGGATCCTTCAGGCCATGCTCGTTATCGGCATCCAGGTGAATGCCGTGCTCATCGCCTTCAACCTGCTTCCCATCCCGCCGCTCGATGGCTCGCATGTGGCCAAGTACCTCATGCCGCGCGCACTGGCCGTTCGCTACGTGCAGTTCGGGCGCTACGGCATCCTCGTCCTCGTGTTGCTGCTGAGCTTCGGGGAAAAGCTGCTCTCGGCCTGGCTGCGGCCTGCCATCCTGTTCTTCGAATGGGCTGTCGGCATCGTCAGCGCGTTCATCCTGCCCAACACCATGCAGTGGCTGCGATGACGGGCAGCGCGCTCGCACATGGGCTCGTCGGCGACGCGGGCGCTCCAGCGTCCTTCGTGGTCGAGCTCAACGAATTTTCCGGCCCGCTCGATCTCCTGCTCACGCTCATCCGGGAGGAGCAGGTCGACATCTACGACATCCCGATCGCTCGGGTGGCGGAGCAGTTCCTGGCGCGCATCCGCACATTGCAGCTCAACGAAGCCGCGGAATATCTCGAGATGGCGGCGCGACTGCTTCGCATCAAGGCGCAGATGCTGCTGCCGCGATCCGAGGGAGAGGAGGGGTGGGACGATCCGCGCGCAGAGCTGGTGCGCCGACTCCTCGAATACCAGCAGATGCGCGAAGTGGTGGACGTGCTGGAGCGCGCCGGCGAGGAGCGCCGCAACCGGTTCGCGCGCGCCTACATCCAGCAGGTCTCGGCACCGCCCGACGCGCCGCTCGCCCTCTCGCTCAGCGAGCTGCTCGCGGCCGTCGACCGCATCCTGCGCGTGACGCGTGCACCGGCGATTCACGATGTCGTCCCGCGCTCCATCGACGTGCCCGGCGCGATCGACGTGATTCGCGCCCTGCTCGCACTCCGCGCGCACGCACGATGGACCGACCTCGTTCGCCACGGCGCCGAGCCGTGGGAAGTGCTCTCGACCCTGCTCGGGCTGCTCGAGATGGCGAAGCTCGGAGAGTGCCGCGTTCAGCAGCCCAGACCCTTCGCCAATGTGGAGATCTCGCGTGACGCCGCTAGCGAAGCTGCTTGAGGCGGCGCTGTTCGCCAGCGCGCGCCCCATCGTCTCCGACGAGCTGATCGCCCTCGACGCCGACGCGTCGAGAGCGGCGGTGGCCGCGGCGCTGGAAGAGATCCGGGAGCACTACGACGTCGACGGACACGGTGTCGAGCTCGTGGAGATCGGTGGTGGGTGGCAGATCCTGACCCGCGCCGAGTACACCGAAGCGATCGAACGCGCGCAGCTCGCGGCGCGACCGGCGCGGCTCAGCGCCGCAGCGCTCGAGACGCTGGCGCTCATCGCCTATCGCCAGCCGCTGGGCCGCGCCGAGATCGAGGAAATTCGAGGGGTATCGGTGGGGAGTGTGCTCAAGTCGCTGCACGAGCGGGGGTTGATCGACGTCGTGGGACGTGGTGAAGGGTTGGGCCGCCCGATGCACTACGGCACGACTCCCATCTTCCTCGAATATTTTGCCCTGCGTCACCTCGACGAACTGCCGCGCTCGGACGAGCTCGCGGTCGCGCTTCGGGCCGAACCCCGCGCGCTCTGATGTCGGAAACCATGAGGATCCAGCGGGCGCTTGCGCGCGCGGGCGTGCTCTCGCGTCGCAAAGCCGAAGAGCTCGTGGCGAATGGCCGCGTAACCGTGAACGGCGCGCCGGCGCAGGTGGGACAGTCGGTGGATCCGGAACGCGACATCATCATGGTGGACGGCACGCGCATCGGCGCGCCGGCGCCCACGGAGTGGTTCGTCCTGCACAAGCCCGCCGGAGTGATCACCTCCCGCCACGATCCGGAAGGCCGCAAGACGGTGTTCGACCTGGTGCCGGCGCGCCCGGGGCTCACGTATGTGGGTCGTCTCGACTTTCTCACCGAAGGTGTGCTGCTCCTCACCACCGATGGAGCCGCGGCGCACCGGCTCACGCATCCCAGTCGAGAAGTGGAGCGCACCTACGTGGCCTCCGTACTCGGTGACGGGGAGATGGGCATGGAGCAGGCGCGCTTCGGCGTCGAACTCGAGGATGGGCTCGTGCGTCCCAAGAAAATTCGCGGCGAGAAGATTGGGCGCGGCCGCTGGGAGCTGACGATCACCATCGCCGAAGGCCGGAATCGCGAAGTGCGCCGGCTCTGCGAGGCCGTCGGGTTGCAGGTCGATCGCCTGATTCGTATCAAGTTCGGGCCCGTGGAACTCGGAGACCTGCCGGCGGGAAAGGTTCGATCGCTCACGAAAGTCGAGCGAGCAGGGCTGGAACGCATCTAGCGCAGGGACGTACAACTCAAGTCCCGTCGTCCGCGGCACGCACGTCCGCAGAACTCGCAGCAGTCACGTTGCACCACATCGATCCCGAGAGAAACCCGTGGCCACACAAGGTTCGTCGAGCGCGGACGCGCGACTGATTCAGGACGTGAGCAGCCAGGTGGCGCTGCGCGTCGTCGGTCAGACCTACATGATCGACCGGCTGCTCATCAGCCTCCTCACCGGAGGTCACGTGCTGCTGGAGGGCGTGCCCGGACTCGCGAAGACGCTCACCGTGCGCACGCTGGCCGAGACGATTTCCACCAGCTTCTCGCGCATCCAGTTCACGCCCGATTTGCTGCCGGCGGACGTCGTGGGGACGCAGATCTACGATCAGTCCACTGGGCAGTTCATGGTGAAGAAGGGCCCGATCTTCGCCAACATCATCCTCGCCGACGAAATCAACCGCGCGCCCGCCAAGGTGCAGGCCGCGTTGCTCGAGGCGATGCAGGAGAAGCAGGTCACCATCGGCGGCACGACGTACAAGCTGGAGGAGCCCTTTCTCGTGCTCGCGACGCAGAATCCGATCGAGCAGGAAGGCACGTATCCGCTGCCCGAAGCGCAGGTCGACCGGTTCATGCTCAAGCTGCGGGTCGGCTATCCGACGCGCGACGAGGAGCGCGAGATCATGCGGCGGATGGCCAGCGGGCATGCCATCGACATCAAGCACGTCGCTACACCGGAGGCGATCATGGAGGCGCGCGCCCGCATCGCCGACCTCTACATGGACGACCGCATCGTCGACTACATCGTGGACATCGTGCACGCGACGCGCGAGCCGAAGGCGGCGGGTCTGGATGACCTCGCGCCGCTGATCGAGTTCGGCGCCAGCCCGCGCGCCACGATCGCCCTCGCGCAGGCGTCGCGCGCGCATGCCTTCCTGCGCGGCCGCGCGTTCGTGACGCCCGACGACATCAAGGCCATCGCGCCCGATGTGCTCCGGCATCGGGTGCTCACGACGTTCGAGGCGGAAGCGGAAGAAGTCACGAGCGACGAGATCGTCTCGCGAGTTCTGGCCAAAGTCGAGAGCCCGTGAGCGCCACCGTGCCCGCGAGTGCGTCACCCACGAAGAGCCCCGGCGTCCCGCCGGAGATCCTTCGGCAGGTGAAGCTGCTCGAGCTGCGCACGCGCGGACTCGTCAACTCGCTGTTCACGGGCGAGTACCGTTCCGTGTTCAAGGGGCAGGGCATGGAGTTCTCCGAGGTGCGCGAATACCAGCCGGGCGACGAGGTGCGCTCGATCGACTGGAATGTCACGGCACGCATGCGCAAGCCGTACGTGAAGCGCTACATCGAGGAGCGCGAGCTCACGGTCATGCTGGTGGTCGATCTCTCCGGATCGGAACGGTTCGGCACGCGCACGCGATTCAAGAGCGAGCTCGCCAGCGAACTGGCGGCCGTGCTCGCGATGTCGGCCATTCGCAACAACGATCGCGTCGGTGCAGTGCTGTTCACCGATCGCATCGAGCACGTGGTGCCACCTCGGAAGGGTCGGCGTCACGCGCTCCGGCTCATGCGCGATCTGCTCGCCTTCCAGCCCATCGGCACCGGCACCGACATCGCGTCGGCGATGGACTACGCGGGCAAGATGCTCTCGCACAAGGCCATCATCTTCCTCGTCTCGGACTTCCAGAGCGACGACCTGGAGCAGCCGCTCAAGCTGCTCGCGCAGCGGCACGACGTCGTCGCCGTGACGGTCGATGACCCGAGCGAGCACGAGTTGCCCGACCTCGGTCTGGCGCGCTTCGTGGATCCGGAATCCGGGAAAACGCTGGACGTCGATACGAGCGATCCCGCTGTACGCGCGCGGTTCGCCGAGGCGGTGGCGGAAGAGATCGGTGCACGCAAGCGGCTGCTGCGGCGCCTGGCGATCGACGAGATACCGTTGCACACCGACGGCGGCGTCGTCGACCCGCTCATCAGGTTCTTTCGCACGCGCGAGACACGCTCGCGGCGCCGCTGACCATGACGCCGCGCCACTCACCTCGCCTCCATTCGCTCGCCCTCGCGACATGCGCTGCACTCGCGATGTCGGTGCCGGCGGCGCGCGCGCAGGCACCCACCCGAATCCCCGTGCAGGCCGGCGCGACGATCGACCGCGACTCCGTCACCGTCGGCGACGTCGTGCGGCTCACGGTACGGGTTCGAGGACCGCGCAACGCGACCATCAACTTCCCGGCGGGTGTGGACTCGCTCGGCCCCGTACAGTCGCTCGGTCCCCCCGATGTTCGCGACGGCGCGGATTCGGTCGAGGCGGCCGACCGCATCGCCGTCTACCGACTGGCGGCCTGGAACGTGGGCTCCCTGCGCATCAGGCTCGGCGACGTGCTCGTCCAGACGGACGATGACGAACGCCGGGTCGCCCTGCCGCTGCCCACGCTGTTCGTCCGCAGTGTCCTGCCGGCCGATACGGCGCAGCGCGTGCCCAAACCGGCGCGAGACCTGCTGGAGCCGCGCGTGCCGTTGCCGTGGTGGTGGTGGATCGCCGCCGCCGGTGTTGCGCTCCTCCTCGGCCTCGGAGTCTGGTGGTGGATGCGTCGCCGCCGTCGTGCGCGAGGCCCGATGGGTGACCCGTTCGCCGACTCCGAGCTGGCGTTCGAGCGCGTGGAACGGTTGAAACTCATCGAGGCCGGCGAGCCAGGTCGGCACGCAGCCCTCATGACGGACGTCGCCCGCGGCTATCTGGCGCGGCGATTCGAGCACGCGTCACTCGCGAATACCTCGGGCGAACTCCTCGCAGCGCTGCGGGGCGTGCCGACGATCGCGCACGAGCGCCTCGAACGGCTGCTTGCTCCTGTCGACCGGATCAAATTTGCCGCCGCTCCGGTCGCCGGCACTGACGCCCGCACGCTTGGCGCCGAGGCGCGCGCCGTGGTGCGCGCAGAGCATGAGCAGGCGCAGAAAGTAGCCGCGGCAGTCGAGGCCACCGCTACGCGCGGAGCGGCGGCATGATCCAGATCGGTCCGCTCCAGTTTGTGCAACCCTTCTGGCTGCTGCTGTTGCTCCTGCTGCCCGTGTGGTGGCTGCTGGCGCGCCGTCGCCGGCCGGCGGCCATCGTCTTCTCTCGCGTCGCCGTGCTCGCACGCGGGCCACGGGCGGGCCGCGGGATATCCAAGACGCTGGCACTCCTCCGCAATCTCGCGCTCGTGTTCGGCATCGTGGCCCTTGCCCGTCCGCGCGCTGGTGCGCGAGCCGAGACATCGACGAGCGAGGGGATCAACATGGTGATCGCATTCGACATCTCAAGCTCGATGCTCGCGATGGACTTCCAGCCGAAGAATCGACTCGAGGTCGCGCGCGCAAAGATCAAGGAGTTCGTGAGCACCCGAACCGCGGATCGTATCGGCATCGTCGCCTTCTCGGGGGAGGCACTCACCCAGGTACCGCTCACCACCGACTATCCGGTCGTGCAGGCCGCGCTCGATAACCTGCAACCGGGTCAGCTCGAGGATGGGACGGCGATCGGAACCGCGATCGCCACGGCCGCCAACCGACTCAAGGATGCGCCGGGCAAGTCCCGCGTGATGATCGTGCTCACGGACGGCGTGAACAATCGCGGTTCGATCGATCCCCGGACGGCGGCCCGTGCCGCGTCGCAGTTCGGGATCAAGATCTACGGCATCGGCGTCGGCACGGAAGGCATGGCGCCGGTGCCGGTGGGGCGCGGGCTGTTCGGACTGCGCTACGAGATGCAGAAGGTGGAAATCGATGATGCGCTCCTCACCGACATCTCCAATGCGTCGGGCGGCCGATACTTCCGCGCGCGCGATCCGGCGGCACTCTCCGCGATCACCGAGCAGATCAATGCACTCGAACGCTCGCCCGTTCGCAGTCGAACCTACGTCCGTTATTCGGAGCTGTTTCGCTGGCCTCTCGGCGCGATGCTCGTGCTGCTCGCCGCCGAACTGGTCCTCATGTCATGGCGAGGTCCGCTCCCGTGATACCCACAATGGATCTGCTCGAGCGACCGTATCTGCTCGCGTTAGCGGTCGTGCTGCCGCTGTTGTTCGTCTGGCTGCTGCGGCGGCATCGCCTGCAGCGGCAGCGGCGGCTCGCGCGACTCGGCACCCTGGACGTCGTGCGCCGGCTCGTGCCCGCGGCGGCGTTCAGCGGCGGCCGGTGGCGCGCCGCTCGCATCGCGCTTGCGGCGGCGTTTGCCGGCATCGCCATCGCCGGACCGCGATGGGGCTATGAGCGCACAACGGTGCGGAGCACGGGCGTGGATCTCGTCTTCGCCGTTGATGCCTCGCTCTCCATGATGGCCACCGATGAAAAGCCGTCGAGGCTGGAGCGGGTGAAGCAGGAGATCCGGCGGGTGAGAGCCCTCAGTCCCGGTGACCGGGTCGGTCTGCTCGCCTTCGCCGGCAAGAGCTATATCCTCTCGCCCATCACCGTGGACGGCGGCGCGCTCGATCTCTTCCTCGACAACCTCGACCCGAGCGTCGTCGGACAGGCCGGGAGTGCCATCGGCTTCACCATCATACAAGGCACCAACCTGCTCTCTCTCACCAAGAGTGGCGCCGACCGGGCGCTCGTGGTGCTGAGCGATGGAGAGGGATTCGAGTTGCAGGACGACGTCATCGCGGCGGCGAAGCGCGCCGCAGAGAACAACGTGAGCCTCGTGACCGTCGGTTTCGGGACGCCGGCGGGCAGTACCATTCCGATACGCGAGAACGGCGTGCTCACGACCAAGAAGGATGAGAAGGGCGAGGTGGTGATCACCCGCTACCACCCGGAACTGCTGGAGGCCGCGGCGACCGCCTCCAACGGCACGTTCATTCCCGCCGAGGCGACGGACAAGGCGGCGCGCATCAAGGGCGCGCTGTCGAAGCTGCGCACGCAGGCGCGCAGCACGCAGACGGGGGACAATCTCACTCCGCGATATCAGTGGTTCCTCCTGCCGGCGATCCT